>JAZUKH010000001.1:0-2203 GCA_045643185.1 Myxococcota bacterium
CATCAAGCCTTCCAACATTCTGATCAAACCGACCGTCGGCGATGAATTTGAAGTTTTTCTCATCGACTTTGGCGCCGTTGCCAACCCGCAGGTTCAGTCTGGCGGTTCGACCGTGGCCGGCACCTACGGCTACATGCCGCCCGAACAGCTCATGGGGCGTCCCTCCCCCGCGTCCGACCTCTACGCACTCGCTGCCACGCTTGCCTATCTGATGGGCGGCGTTGACCCCGCAGACATGCAGGTCACGGATTTTCGCCTCATCATTGAACCACACCTTGAAAATATCCCAAACTGTGTCGTCTCCACGCTGCGTCAGATGCTGGAACCCAATGAGTCCAAGCGACTCGTCGATTATCAGCGTCTGATCGAGATCTTTAACCTCTATGCCAGCAATACTTTTGAAAACGCGACTTTACCAGCCTCTCTCAGCCACGACACGGACGAGACCATTAGAAATGTCACGAGCTTCGGTCAGCATGGCAACTTGGATATCTGGAGTGCTTTGCCAGAAGTGACACCGCGTGAAGTTCCACAAAGCTACGCGCATGACCCCGTTAAAAGCACCTACGACAAAGTCTCCCTCAAGGAGCGCGCCTACAAAGCCAAGAAAAAGGGGGCTCTCTCAGGGCTGCTCTTTTTAGCAGTTTGGGCAGGCATCATCTCTGGTGTGCCGTTGTTCACTATAGTAATTATGATTTCGGCTGGAGAATTTGATTTGGGGGCTTTTTTGTTTTGCCTTTTATTCGTCATCGTTGGCATACTCGTTTTCCATTTTGTCGGGATCGCTCCATACCAAAAACTCAAGAAAGAGTATTTGCCCAAATTATTTTCTGAGGTAGAACGCACCGACAAAAAAGAACTCTATACTACCCTTCTCTCTGTCGGGCGCAAAACGATCGCAACCATCGTTGATATTTCTTACGAACCAGCAAATATGTCAGACGCAGAAGCCTACTACCTGACGCGCGAGGTGCGTCAGCATACGACGAAGGGGGGCACCTACACAACACACGTCAACGATCAGTTTGCAGGTTACTACCACAGCATGGCGCGTTTTAAGATCCTATACAAATTCAATCCCCCCGACGATGCGAGCGAAAACGACTTGCTGCACGCCGTGTTCGTCAATAACGACCCGTCTGAAAAACTCACCGTGGGCGACCCGTTGCCGATCCTTTACCACATCGATCCCAACAACAATGCAGACGTAGCCAGCATGCCCTACCCGTACCCACTTCACGAAATGAATAGTTATAACGACATCGTTGCCATCTCAATACAGGCTTAAATGAAGATGACGTATCCGATCACACCTCAGATGCTCGCCCCAAAAAGCGACGAATTCAAAAATACAATTTTGTGAAAACCTCTAAACTTAAAAAAGCCGTCCCTTATCGGAAGGCATTTTGATACAATGCTTTGTATGATAAGACTTGGAGTCACGACTTCTTTATATTAAGCCCCGTGCATCATGGAGCTATTAAACACGACCAAAAAGTGAGAACAGTATGGATTCATTTCAACTAAGGAAGAGCAAGATCTCAGAAGCCCGCCACACAGCGCCAGCCTCAAGACCGATGCCGCCACCCATTCCGCAAAATGCCATCACCTGTGCCACGCCAAACGAACTCAAAAGTAAATACACATTTCTTTGCGAGATCGGTGAAGGCGCTCAAGGTCACATTTACCGAGCTAAACGCAACTCGGACAACAAAATCGTTGCCATCAAACAGCTTCGTATCGACTCCGTCCAAACTTGGAAGGAATACGACCTGTTCATGCGCGAAGCCGAAGTCTTACAATCCATCGAGATGCCCGGTGTGGCACATTTCTACGAAGCCATGCAGTTTCTCGACATTCCGGAACCGAGTGCCTACATCGTTCAGGAACTCATTGAAGGCCGTTCGCTCGATGACCTTATGAAATCGGGTTACCGCTTTACGCTCACCCGTATCTTTCAGATGGCATCCAAGCTGATTGCCCTTCTGGAACAGTTGCATACGCACAATCCGCCCATTATTCACCGCGACATCAAGCCTTCCAACATTCTGATCAAACCGACCGTCGGCGATGAATTTGAAGTTTTTCTCATCGACTTTGGCGCCGTTGCCAACCCGCAGGTCCAGTCTGGCGGTTCGACCGTGGCCGGCACCTACGGCTACATGCCGCCCGAACAGCTCATGGGGCGTCCATCCCCAGCGTC
>JAZUKH010000002.1:0-13976 GCA_045643185.1 Myxococcota bacterium
CCTGTCCGGGCACCCCAACCGTGACACTAATGCTCGGCATGATGACACCGGCCTTGACCTGAACCCCATCCGGTTGAGTTGCGGTCGCCGGTTCCTGAGCACTTTCAGCCGCTTCACCGTTCATCAAGGCGTTTTCGGCCAAAAATTCGTTAGGCCCATCGACATCTGTCTTTGTGCTGACCTCCTGTTCCGGCGGCACAGGCGCATTCGTGCGCACCGACAAGGGTGGAAGAGCGCCCAAACCGACGCCAGATACAGCTTTGGACGAACCAGACGACTTACCTGATTTTCCAGCATGCTTGACCACCAACGGACGCGCATCATTGGCTTGGATATCAGCATTGGGTTTGACAGTCAACGCGTCGATCTGTGCCCCCACGCCAACGCCGACCGCATTCCGAGCGTCTTTGTCCAGATCGCCCTGTTCCAGACAGGCCATGTCGCGCGAACGCTGAAGTTCCTGCTGCGTCTGAGCCAGCTGACTGCGCAAAGCTTCGATCTCGGAAAGCGCAAAAATGAGCGATTTTTCATCGTTAACGCCCGTTTTGCCCCATTGTTTCATCATCAGCGTATCGATCTCGTGGATCAACGCATCCGCGCTGGCCGGGCGCAAATTTGCGTCTTTTGCCAAAAGGCGCGTTGTCACGAAATTCGCTACATCTTCAGGAATGAATTCAGGCAACGCAGGCGGCAGTTCCTGGACCTGTTTGAGAATAGTCGCCAAAAACGTCGGCTCCTCAAATGGCGGATGACCGCACAGCATCTCGTATAACACGATACCGAGGGAATAGAGGTCGCTTCGTGCGTCGAGTTGCTGACCACGTGCCTGTTCCGGGCTCATGTATTCCGGCGTCCCAGGCGCCGTGCCAGCGCGGGTGAGTTTTTCCCCCGTTTCTTCACTGCTGTCGCCATGCAAGATCTTGGCAATGCCAAAATCCAACGTTTTGACGCCACTCTTGGTCGTCAAAAAGATGTTATCCGGCTTCAGATCGCGATGAATGATACCAAGGGAATGCGCTTCGGCCAGTCCTTCTGCGACCTGACGAATGATCGATAACGCTTCATTAGGCGGCACCAGACCTTCGTGGATGCGAGCCCCCAGCCCTTTGCCTTCAAGCAGTTCCATAGCCATGAACAAGCGCTGGTCTTCCATCTTACCGACATCATAAACTTCGACGATGCGGGGATGATGCAACTGCGCCACGATGAGCGCTTCATTAATGAATCGCACGGAAACCGAGTGATTCGCGCAAAAGCTCGAGTTCAGGACTTTGAGTGCAACGCGACGATTCAGCTTCGTCTGAATCGCCACATAGACATGAGCCATGCCCCCCATCGCCAGGTGGGAAACGATCTCGTAGGCGCCACCGCCAATGACTGTGCCATTCGCAATAATTTCAGGGTCGTTCTGCAAATCCATGTTTGATGAACCTTTCAAGACGAACAGACAAAAGACAAAAAATGCCTTTTACACCATTATTATATCACGAAATATCATTCCCACACGTTCAGGGCAAATTCATAACCAAAACTTTCCCAAAGAGTTTTTGTGAATCATGCGAAACGATGCGCAGTCTCATCCGAGGAACAAGTCTAAAAACACGAAAAGCCCGCCTAAAGCGGGCTTTTCGAGATGAATTGAATTGGTTTACTGAATCTGGAACGGGAAGTTATTGATCGGCGTATCGGCGCCCGGAGCCGGGAACTTCATGCCGTTTACGACTTTCGTGACGCAGGAAGCGACCGGCGTTCCAGCAAATTCAGGAGAAACGCACTTAGCGCTGGCAGCCCGTCCATCCGCTTTGATGACGAAGGAGACCTTCATAGTACCCTTCTTGTTCGAAGTACGGCTACAGGTACGAACATCAGCGGCTTTCGAACGAATAACGCTCTGAATGTCAGCTTTCGAGAGCGAAGATGCAGCCGGTTTGGCAGCGGGCTTCGTCTCAGCTTTCTTCGTTTCAGTTTTCTTAGTTGTAGTGGTCTCAGCTTTCTTCGTTTCGGTCTTTTTAGCCGTAGCGGTTTCAGCTTTCTTCGTTTCGGTCTTTTTGGTTTCAGCTTTCTTTTCTTCTGCCTGCGCCTGAGCAGCTTCTTCTTCAGCCGCCTTGGCTTCTTCTTCAGCCTTGGCTTTAGCTTCTTCTTCAGCTTTAGCCTTAGCTTCTTCTTCAGCTTTGGCTTTAGCTTCTTCTTCAGCTTTAGCTTTAGCTTCAGCCTCTTCTTTTGCTTTTTTCGCGACTTCGTCTTCAACGCCGAGTCCGTTATTAGCGGCGGCAGCGGCGGCGGCATTCACATCGATATCGGCCTGAGCGGCAATGGGTTCGTCTTTATCGCCACCGAAGATCGCGACGAGGGCGATCACGAGACCGATAAGGGCGACCGCGATGACCCCGAGGACGATATAAAGCGCGGTATTATCTTTTTTGTTACCGAATTCGATGCTCTGACGATTCGGCATGGACATAGCGCCTTTATCAAACGAACTCGCTTCAAAAGTTTTTCGTTTTTTCGCGCCGTTAGGATTGTTATTCGCGAGGGTTTTGACGTCAATGAGCCCAGCGCCGGCAGAAGCGGCAGCAGAACTGGCCGAAGGCGCAGCAGACGGTCCGCTTACAGCCTGAAGGCTGGAAAGGCTGAACAAAACGGAGTTTTCGTTACGCGCTCCGACCATATCGTTCGCGGAGCCGAAGCCAGAACCAGCTTGAGGCGCCGGCGCCTGTTGCGGCGTGCTCATATCGAACGAGAAGTCATCTTCTGCTGCGTCAGCGCCGTTCATACCGACGATGCCGCCCGCAGCGGCACCGGCGCCGGCAGCGCCATTATTTGCGTACGGGTCAAAGCCATTCAAGTCGATCGCGCACGTTTCCTCACCAGCATCGGCACCTTGGGGCACAGCAGCAATACGGGTTTCATCACCACCGTCAACGAGAGCATCGCCAGCGACCTGAGACAAAAGATACATGAAGTCTGGAAGCGTGTTGATGGGAGCCCAATCAGCCATGCCTTCACACCACACGTAGGATTCAAGAACGATCTGTCCGTTTTGATAGTATAATTCAACGTCATGAACAGAAACAGGTCCGACCTGCTGATCACCCATCGCCACGTGCCAACGCGGTTCAAGATCCGCAGGCGATACCATCGAAGCATCAGCAATCGTATCACACGAACACTGAGGACACATCACGCGGCAAGGACCGCCAGCAATGTGCATATCAGGTAACCAGTGACAGGCGCCACAACCTTTACATGTGATTTTCATTCAACAACTCCCTTATGATTCTGGCGCGCCCTAAGGACGCATGGATGTTTCTAAAGTATCTTCTTGAATATCTTCCATGAAAGAACGCTCAAGCTTTAGTGCGCCTTCAAACTCAGCCTCACTCCGTGCTCGTTCGAACATACCTTGTGGATCGCGAAATGCTCCATCGATCAACATGTCATCGAAGTTATAAAGCTTCTCCTCCACAGAGTCGTCAGCATACGCCAAAATAGGCATTGCCAAAAAAATTAGACCTGCGAGAACACTAAAAAGCCTCATAATACCTCTATCCATGCACGACATGCGCAAAACTCTTCTTTATATTATACCAAAAGCCACAAACATGGTCAACATCTGGATATAAGCCCAATTTCATGACAGCGACACGTCATAAGCAACTCGCCTGAGGTCACTTACATCATGATGAGAATGACCGTAATATTATCGCGGCCGCCGTTTTTTCGCGCAGTTGCAATGAGTTCATCCACAGCAGCCTGCAAATTCGTTCCATGCCGACGAATGATTTCCATCATTTGAGGCTCTTCGACCTCATTCGTCAACCCGTCGCTACAGAGCACATATATATCGCCGATGTGCGGCACATCAAAAAACGCGTCATTTTCATGATCACCATCGGTCCCCATCACACGGGTGATAATATTTTTGTATGGAAAACGCGCGATTTCTTCGGGCGTCGTGAGTTGACCTTCATCGATCAGCTGCTGAACGAGCGAGTGATCGTGTGAGATCTGAACGAGCATTTCGCCGCGAATACGATATGCGCGGGAATCGCCAAGGTTGACGATCCAAACGCCTTCGGGCGTCGTGAGCACCGACACGGCCGTCGTTCCCATGCCACGCTCGGCAAAATTGGCGCGAGAACGGGCGTGGATCGCTTCGTGAGAATGATCGTAGGCATCACGAAGCCAGTTCATCGCCATCGTGGGCCAAAACAGACGCAGGTAGCGATAAAAGGGCGAGTTGACGGAACTACCGATCGAATCAACCGCCATGGCACTCGCGACTTCACCAGCCGCGTGTCCTCCCATGCCGTCGGCCACCAGATACACGCCGGCGTCGCGGAACACGCCGAACGAATCCTCGTTGTGATCGCGAACCACACCAACATCCGTCCCTGCAGCAACATAACGCGCCTCAACAGGCATCGTTGCATCACCGGCTTTGGACGGACTAAAAACCTTACCCACAAGCGGAGCTCCGTCCGGCGTTTGAGCCAAACACACCGTCGCCACGCCCAAAACAACCACGCTCACCAACGCACAAATCAGTAATTTTTTCATCTTCTCGCTCTTCCCTACATTTATATGTTTACGAGATGCGCTTAAATTTTATAAAAGGCATCAAGGGCCTAAGTGCCTATTTACCACGAAGGAGTCATTATGCGCACGATTGAATTACAGGATATGTTGCAGGGAAATGAATTTGTAAACGTCAAAAGCTGCCTCGAAGCGGGTGGCCTCGTTTGCATTCCCTGTCGCTCCAGTTACAGAATCATCGCTGACCTGACCAACGAAAAGGCCGTCAACGATCTTTTACTCTCAAAACACAGAACGGCCAAAGCACCGTCTCTCGTCTTCATTCCCGACCACACCATGCTCAAACAGGTCGCCTCACACATTCCGCCTCAAGCCAAACTGCTCGCCAAAACCCTTTGGCCGGGCGAACTGACCATCAGACTTGATCCGAATGAGGATACCTTACCTCAAAAGATCGTGCGTCCGCTCACAAAAGTCGGCGGAAAACTCGGCGTTCGCGTACCTGCCGAACCCTGGATCCTCCGCCTGCTCAAAGAGCTGAACCGTCCGTTGCTCGTCTCCAGCGCCAACCGAGAAAAGAAACACGGTTCCCTTTCACCGGCCATGATCCAAAAAAATTTCGTCTCTCACGTGGCGATCTTCGTTGAGACCGGCGATATTCCGGAATCCCTTCCCTCCACCGTCATCGAATTCAACAACGGCGAACTCAACGTCAAACGTGAAGGCGCCGTCCTCGTGAAGCGCATTAGTGACCTGCTCAGCGCCATGCCCGAGAATTACGACAACGCCTAGTCAGAATCATTGAATCGACAAAAAAAAGCCACGCTGCGATCGCAGCGTGGCTTTTTTTGTCTTCGTAAACCGTCAATGCGACAAACGCATGACCGATCGCGCCTTCGTCACCAAAGACGCAATCGGCTCACGCTTAATTCACAGAGAGTGCAATATTATCCAAACGAATCGCACTCGAACAAGCTGAAGCATCCGCGCAGTGAGGCACCAACAAGATCTTCAGATTTGACACATTGTTCACGCCTGAATCCAAATTCGTGGACTTGCTATTCCAGATTTTCAATCCATCCAGATCGATCGTGACATTTTTATCGATCCAGCTATTACCGTCATCCTTCGAATAAACGATCGACATTTTAGTCGGTGAGTTATCTTTGTTATTACGATATTCATCAAATGAGAGCTTCAGCCCCGATTTGCCAGAGGTGGACGTTGCAATCAAAATACCGTTCCCCGAGTTAACAGGATTTGGCTTGGCTTTTTTGGCACCTGTCACAGCCAAGGCATTACCAGATTTTCCACTGGCGGAACAACCACCAGTATTGCATGTCAACCCACTGCCCTCGCCATCAGGCCACCCATCAAGCGTTGCCGAACCGACTTCAGCCACATAGGGGGCCGAAGTACGGATGTTGTACGCTTCAAACTCTGTTGCATCGAACGTGAACTTGAAGATCTCAGACTCAGCCGTCGTGCTGGAAAGCGTAGCCGTACCGACAAAGTTTGCATTCAACTCATTCCCACCGTCGGTCACCGTCACCGGACTGAGATCCGCACGAACCGTCTTGTCATCATCCTGGTTGCGTTTGCAATAAACCCACGTCGTTCCAGCGTCTTTGCTGATACCGAACGTGTAGTAAAGAACCGTTTCGCCTTCCGCAAAATTGCTGGTGCTGAGCGACGCCGTGAACGTGTTGTCGTCGGCATTTTGCGTCGCATTGACGGATTTCCAATTGGCAACATCTTTGAAATCGGTGCCATAGACCAACTTAGCGGTAAGATTCTCCTCGGTGAAGTCAGCGCCAATGCCGTATTTGACCGTCATGTTCTGCGACGTTTTGCTGCTGTCGAGCGTGACATTCGTTGGATCCATGAGCTGGCAATAATAGAGTTCTTCACCAGAGATCGTGCCTTCAACGCATTTTGTCGTATCGAGCACACAATTCTTACACGTGGCTTTGCCTTCCGTCCATTTGGTATTATCAATGATGCTGCAATTTTTCTCGGTGACATTGCCCCAGTCGCAGCTTTCGCCCTTTTCCTGTTCGACTTTGGAATTACCGCAATACGAAAGGCACTCAGAGACATCAATCTCACAGGACGTGTTGCATTTGTTGGTGCCACCATAATATTTATCGGGATCCATCACGGAACAATTCTGATAGTCTTTGTTATCTCGCCAAAGTGTCCAGTCGCAGGCTTCGCCAAGTTCTTTTTGCCAGATACCGTCCTTACAAAGTTCGCTGACAGCAGGCTCACAGGTACCGACTTTGAGCGAACAACCAACACATTCAGGCTTGCCGCTTTCCCAGGTCACTTTCGGGTCATAATCTTGACACGAATAACCTTCGGCACCCGCCAAGCTCACTTCACAGGTCTCACCGTCATCCAACTTGTCATCACCACAGGTTGAGGGTTCGCAAGTTCCCAAAGTGAGCTGACCACATTTGTCGGCACAGCCCGGGTGGCCCCCATCCTTCCAGGTGACATCAGCATACAGCTCGTAGTCTTTGATGATCCTGGCTTCGACAGCCTCGGCGCAGGAAACTTCGCTCAGTGTCTTAATTTCTTTGTTGATACGCACTTCCTGATCATCACAGACTTCGCTTCCGGTCACCTTTTTGTCACCGCAAGAAACAGCCTCGCAGGTGCCCGCCACGATTTTGCACGAAGTCGGGTCGCAAGCCGGTCTGGCATCTTTTCCGGACACCCATTCCTTGACCTCAGGATTCCAAGCGGAACAGGATTCGGGCACGCCTTCTGTGGTATCGCACTCCTCATCGCCTTCAATGCTGCTGTTGCCGCAACGTTGTTCGACGCAATTCGACGTGTCGAGCGCGCACTGGCTCGTGCAAGAAATCGTCGCCGTGCCATCGACCCAAGTTTTCGTACTATCCCAGTCAGCGCAAGTAGCCGGCACACCATCTTTATCGTCGCACTGTTCTTCGCCGTTTTTCACCTTGTCGCCGCATTTTGGCCCAGACTCGGTGTTGTCTTCGACGCAGGAGCCTATCGTAAGCTTACAAGCTTCGCAACCGGGCTTGCCATTGGCTTTCCATGTTTTCGTGCCATCAAAATCAGCGCAGGTCTTGCTGTCGGCATTGCCGTCGCAGTCTTCACCGACTTCGACCGTGTTGTTTCCGCACTTCGCATTCGTCGATTCGACTTTACAATCGGCCGAGCAGCCGTCACCACTGACATTATTGCCATCGTCGCAGCCTTCGTTGCCTTCAACAATTTTGTTACCACACTTAGCTTTATCGGGCGTCGTTCCGCTTTCTTCGACACACGTGCCGATGGAGATCACGCAGTTATTGCAAACGGGTTTGCCGCCGTCTTTCCATTTTTTGGTGCTGTCAAACGCCTGACAAGTCATCGTCGCGTCATCGTCACACATATTGTTGCAGCTATAGCTACTACTTTCATTGCCACAACCAGCCAACAGAACTGCGGCCAAGGCGAACCACATAGTTTTTTTCATAAGATCGATCCTCCAAAATGCGTCCAACGACGCGTGGTTAATAAGCCGGCAACTTTTAGAAATCGCTTATTATTTTGTCAATGATTTGAAATCATTTTTTGTACAGACACACAGCCTACAAATACATACGCAACCCGTCCGCGACGGACGTCATCGGTGCATAACCGAGTTCCGTCTTTGCGGCGTCGATACAGGCGCACGAGCGGGCGATATCGCCCTTGCGCATGGGCTGATAAACGGCATCTGGCACGCGCACGCCGTATTTTTGCTGAATACGGTCGCGCATCGCCGCGAAGAGCTGGTCGAGCGAAGTTTCGACGCCGCAACCGATATTGAAAGCGCGCGCAGCTGGCGCGCCAAAGTCATGTGCAGCCGCCAAAAGGTTTGCATGCACAACGTTCGACACGTGGCAATAGTCACGGGTCTCGGCACCACAACCGTAGATCGTGCACGCACGACCATGTTTCATGCAATCCGCCCATTTGGGAATGACCGCCGCGTAAGCGCCATTCGGATCCTGACGAGCTCCAAATACATTAAAATATCGCAGTCCGACGATCGTCATGTCGTAGCAGCTCGCCCAAGCCTCAGCGTAGACTTCCTGAGCGCGTTTGGTGGCGGCGTAAGGTGAAAGCACGCGTCCTTCGTGGCCTTCATGCGCCACGCTCTCAGGCGAATCTCCAAACACGGCGCTCGAACTCGCATAGACGACACGTGAAATGGCGTTCGCGCGTGCCGCCTGAAGCACATTGACGAACCCGCCCAAGTTCGTCGCATGCGCGAGCATCGGATCGTCCAGGCTCCACGGCACCGAACCGATGGCTGCTTCGTGAAAGATGAGGTTGCAGCCCGACGCCGCGGCACTCAGTGCTTCCAAATCACGTACGTCCTGCTGCAAAAATGTCAGACGCGCTTCAAAGCCGGGGTCTTCGTCAAGAACAGCCGCCAGGTTTTCGCGCTTACCTGTCAAAAGATTGTCATACGCCACGACCTGGTCGCCGCGATGCAAACACGCTGAAACCAGGTGGGAACCAATAAAACCGGCCGCGCCGGTGATCAAAATCTTCATGGGTTATCGTTCCAAAGAATCAATGACTACAATAAAATAATACTTGTTCATGTATCCGTTCAGAGAGAGAAAAGCATCAATTCATGCATCAATCCCTAATTTCACCCTAATCAGTCGCCCCAAACGCTTGTCCTTCGGTCATGCAAGTCAAAAAAAGCGGCGAAATAATCGCCGCTTTCATAAAAGACAGAATGAACGAAGTGAATGACTATTTCGTCTCCGTTTTAACGCAGTTATCCGTCGTACCATAGATAACGGCGCGACGATTTTCGTGTTTAATAAACGCATATTGAACAGCATTGTCAACGATACGGGCAGCACACGCAGTAAAGGTCGTATCCGTACCTACCGTCGCATACGTCCAATAGGTGGGACCAGCGGGATCAAAACCGAGGCTCTTAAACCCGGTCAGGCATGTCGAATCAAGCACTTCCTTGCCCGTATGCGCCTTGGTGCTGTAAGTGCTTTCACAGGCACTCACATAATTGTTCCACGTGCGGAAAAAGGCTTCCTGCTTGGCCGCAATATCAACAAGGTTCGTGTTGGCCTCTGATTTGGCTGCTTCATCGATGTATCGACCATAGGCCGGAATGGCGACGACCGCCAAAATGCCGATGATCGCCACGACGATCATGAGTTCGATCAGCGTAAAACCTAATTTATTCATGACAGGGTCCTTATTTTCTAGTCTAAGCGACGAAATTAAAAGCCGATCAAGCGAACGACGCTCGCCTCACGGCACCGAGTTTATTTGCAAGTCGATTTCCAAGCACAATCCGTCATGGTCGGCGGCGCACTCAGATCGAAGATGGGTTGAGACATACTCGAGAGCATATAACCATAGTCATTGCCCGAAGCGGACGGATGAATGGCCACGATGGCGAAGTTTTCTTCCTTGCGCGTCGCATCGTAATAAAAACAAAGCTGATAGCACCAACGTTGCAAGCCATCCAATTCGATGCCCATGGCTGACCACTTGGCCATATTTTTGTCAAAAGCACCAGCCGTATCAACTTCAATGGCGGGATTCGGTGCATACAACTCTTCTGTAATGCTACCACCGGCTTTTGAAAGCCCCCAGTCGTAGATCAGCTTGGTCGCATCTGAATTGATCGAAAAGATACTGGCTATTGCCTCACGTTTCAACGCATCACGCTGATAGCCAGAATAAGCGGCTTGCGCTATCACAGCAAGGATCGCGACGATCGCAACGACGATCATCAACTCAACGAGCGTAAAACCCTGGGTTATTTTGAACATATCCACCGCTCCTCTCGTGAAATCACATACAGGCTATGTTAGTTTAGCGCGAAAACTTACTCCACGTAAAGTTTAAGCGCAATTTTTTCTAAAACACGGCGTCTTTGGCGTTATAATTAGGTAAGGTGGATGACCGCTGTGATGCCTCAGAGCTATATGGCGGTCGAATTTAACGCAATCACTCGCTTTTTTTATTTGAAATACGGAGTCTCTTTTGAACACACTCGCACTTGCCTTTGGCATCGGAACCCAGGAACTTATCGTCATTGCCCTTATCATCATCGTGTTATTCGGCGCCACCAAGCTGCCGAAACTCGGTTCTTCGATCGGTGAAGGCATTCGAAACTTCAAACGCGGCATGCGAGAAGTCGAAGCCGAGGAAGCCGAAGCCAAGAAAGAAAAAGAAAAGCAAGCCCTGACCGAAGAAAAGCAAGCCCTGACCGAAGAAAAGCCAAACATCACGGAAGAAAAGCCGTCGTAGCACCATGTCAAGCCATCACGTGATACGTCGAAGCGACGCTATGTCAAACCATCACGTGAAACATCGAAGCGACGCCATTTCACGCTCCATCCCGTGAAATGCTGCCGCAACTTGTCAAAGCCCCGCAGGGCGAGGGGGGCGCGGCGTATGGCGGTGGCGAGTTTCGCCACCCCATAGCCGCGTGGGGGGACACTTCCCCCCTTTCCAAACATTCAAACACATCCAAATCAGCGAGACGACAGCGTATTGCGCGCACAAGCGAGGTTGAACGTCTCAGGAGACCAGATCAAGATGAAATACGGAGATGAACTGCCCAAATTTGAGTGGCTGACCGAGAATACTTTTGTGTACTGCGGCATCAAAATGAAGATGACGTCGATGTATGAACAGTATTTTGATGCGAAGCGCCAGAATCCGGAAGCTCTTTTGCTATTTCGCATGGGCGACTTTTATGAGACGTTTTTTGATGATGCCAAGGTGGTGAGCCGAGCGCTCGACCTGACACTGACGGCGCGCAGCAAGACCGATGAAGGTCAGCCGATCCCGATGGCCGGCGTGCCGCACCGCACGATCAACGAATACCTTTTTTCGCTTGTGGAACAAGGTTTTCGCGTAGCCGTCGTCGATCAGCTCGAAGACCCGAGCACGGTGCCCGCCGGCGTCATCGTCAAACGTGGCATCACCCAGATCGTCACGCCCGGAACGCTGTGTGATGACCGCCCGGGCTACGACCGAAACGCGCGTTTTCTCGGAGCAGTCGTCATGAACGCCGACAAAACGCTCGCGCTGTCCTGTATCGACCTCGCGACGGGCTACTGCACAATGACCGAAGTCACGTCGTTTCAAGCGCTCAGTGCGGAGCTGCAACGCCTGAACGTACGCGAGATCGTGACCCCGATCGAAGATCCGGCGTTTGAAAAAGCGTGTGTCGGCATTCCCATCGAACACAAGGACATGCAGCTGTTCTCGCAGCAGGCGCTGCTCGACCATTGGCAACAAACTGAAGATGAAGGCCAGTCGCTGCTCTCGAAAGATAAGTTTTTGACATTTTTGAACGCCATCGAAGACCTCGGCTACGCCAATCCAAATGGCGTGATCTCGGCATTCTGCGGCGAGTTGATGTATCTGGTCGAATTGCACCACGCGCTCACGGCGAATATTGAGCAGATCTATCCGTATCGCGCGGACGCGTTCATGCAGATCGACCAATCGACGTTCCAGAATCTCGAGATCTACGCGACTTTACGCGGCGGTGGCAAAACGGGCTCACTGCTTGGAGAACTCGACGAAACGATCACGAGCTGCGGTTCGCGCCTCATGCAAAACTGGCTCGCCTACCCGCTCAAAAGCGCATCGCAGATCAAGACTCGCGCCGACGCCGTCGAGGACCTCGTCAACGATTTCGAATCGCGCGAGGATTTCCGAACACTGCTCAAAGAAACGGGCGACCTTGAACGCCTCACGACCAAGCTGGCCAACAACAAGATCATGCCGCGCGAACTCGTCATGCTCAAAAACACGCTGCGCGTCATCCCCAAAATCATTGAACGCTGCCAAAAAACGCATGCCAGCTACCTGCGAGATGCCATAGAGCAGCTCAATCCCCTGCCCAAACTCGCGGACGAGATCGAAAAAGCCCTCATCGAAGACGCACCAAGCAACCTCAACGACACGAATTTCTTTAAACGCGGCTACGATGAAACGCTCGATCACTACAAGACCGTCTCGGAAGAAGGCGATCAGTGGCTGCTCAAATACGAGATGGATCAAAAGGCCAAAACGGGCATCACATCCCTTAAAGTCAAGTACCAACGCGTCTTTGGTTACTTTATCGAGGTGCCCAAAGCCAAGCTTTCGGGCGTTCCGGCCAGTTATGTGCGTTCGCAGACGCTGACCAATTCAGACCGATTCTACACGACCGAGCTGAAAGAGTTTGAAGAAGAGATCACAGCGGCCCAAACGAAGCGCGGCGACCTGGAACTTCAACTCTTTTCAGACCTCAAACTGTTTGCGAGCCACCACATTCCGATGTTGATGCGCAACGCACGCGTTTTGGCGCACATCGACGTATTGTCGAGCCTTGCCCACACGGCGCATCACCGCAATTACACGCGTCCGCAACTCGACGAATCGAATGCGTTCGTGCTCAAAGGCGCGCGCCACCCCGTCGTCGAGCAGTTTTTGCCCAAAGGTGAACGTTTTGTGCCCAATGACATCGTGCTGAACGACAATGGCCGGTTTATGATCATCACCGGTCCGAACATGGCCGGTAAGTCAACGATCATTCGTCAGGCAGCGATCATCGCGCTGATGGCGCAAATGGGTTCGTTCGTGCCCGCCGAGTCGGCGCACATTGGCCTCATTGACCGAATTTTTTCGCGCGTCGGCGCCAGCGACAACCTCGCCCTCGGCCAGTCCACCTTTATGGTCGAAATGACCGAGACCGCCAACATTTTGAACCACGCCACGCCCAAAAGCCTCGTCATTCTCGATGAGATCGGCCGCGGCACGTCCACCTACGACGGCCTTTCACTCGCCTGGGCTATCACCGAATACCTGCACACCAAACTCGGGGCGAGGGCACTGTTCGCGACGCACTATCACGAACTCACCGAACTCGAAAACGTCCTGCCCGGCGTCACAAACGCCTCCATCGCCGTCAAAGAGTACCAAAAAGACATCATCTTTTTGCGCAAACTCGTGCCCGGCCCGGCCAACAGAAGCTATGGCATCGAAGTCGCCAGACTCGCCGGCATCCCTGCCCCCGTCATCGAACGCGCAGACACCATCCTCAAGCTCCTCGAAAAAAACGCCCATAGCGAGCTCGTCCACCAGGAAGCTGGAAAAAACTCAAACGACAGCCAAAAGATTGCCGTCATCAAACATCCGATCACGCAGCGATCCCTGTTCGCCGACCCCACGCCAGCCCCAGAAACGCCAGCGCTGTCGCCAGAGATCGCCGAATTCATCGACGCGTTCAAAGCCATCTCACTCGACGCCATGGCACCAATTCAGGCGCTCAACTGGATCTACAAGTGGCAGAAAAAACTCAATTCATAAAACGTCACTTGTCTTTTTTTAGATAGGGGGGAAGTCTCCCCCCACGCCGCTATTTTCGAATATCTGCGCCGGAACAC
>JAZUKH010000003.1:0-31288 GCA_045643185.1 Myxococcota bacterium
GCGGATGCAGCACAACGCTAATCGCAGGCTTCCAGCGTACTGCAGGTCGCTGCGACTGCGATGCGGCAGGTCTATGCCGACTTGTCAGGCGATGAAAAACATGCCAAAGAGGCCCTCGAAGGACAGCAAACTGCCCTTGAACACATTCAGGCTGCTCTTGAACTCCTTCAACCGCCTCAGCAACAACAGAATCAGGATCAACAGCAACAGGATCAACAAGATCAGCAACAACAGAATCAGGATCAGCAGCAACAACAACAGCAGCAGATGTCCAAAGAACAGGCTGAGAAGAAGATTCAACAGATCCGTCAACGCGAACAGGAACGCCGGAAAGAACGCGAACAACGCGCGGCTGGCGCGATGCCGATGGTTGAAAAAGATTGGTAATGGCACTCAACTGCCGATTTTATGGCTAAACGAAAATGCGTCATTCATTCAGATATCCACTTGTAAAACTCGCTTTAGCACTCGCTGTCAGTACTTGCGCGTTGCCCGTCGCAGCAGAGCTCGCCGAGGCGCAGACGATCGAATTCAGTACGCAGGTGCGCGAAACCTACGCCGGGGTTCCATTCCAGCTCTCTATCGTTCTGAAAGATTTCGAAGAAAATCCGACGCCTGAGATCGCGCCGTTCGAGATCGAAAATGCCGACGTGCAGCTCATCGGTGTTTCGCCGAGTGTGTCATCCATGTCGACGTTTATCAACGGCAAGTGGACGACCAAGCGCGATGTCTCGTTCGTTTTTTCGTACAATATCTTGCCAAAAAAACCAGGACAATACGTGCTGCCTCAGATCAAGGCGGTTCAGCAGGGCAAGGAGGTCGTTTCTAACAAGCGCGTTTCGTTCGAAGCGATCGACGTTGAAAACACCAGAGATATGCGCATTGAGCTCGAACTGCCACAGCGCGCTTTGTGGGTCAGCGAATCCTTTGAGGTGACCCTCAACTGGTACGTTCGCAAAGACTTTTCGACGCATTCGTTCGAAGTGCCGATGCTGTCGATGGGCGATTATTTCGACATCAGCGAACCAGATGTCGCACCGCGTGAGCGAACGCTCACGCTCAATGTCGGGGGACGACAGATGCAGTTCCCCTATACACGCGACAACGTGCGTGCTGGCGGCCTCGATTACACGCGTTTTCGCATCAAAATGAACGTCACCCCCATCAAAAGCGGTACGATCCAGGTGCCGCCGACGACCGTTCATGCCGAACTCGAAGCCGGTATGACGCGCGATGGCTGGGGCTTCCCGTCCACCCAGTATAAGCTCTACAAAGCTGAAGACACCGCACGCACGCTGACGATCAAAGAATTGCCTGCTGCGCAGCGTCCAGCCTCGTTCTCGAATGCACTCGGCGAATCGTTCGACATCGCGGTTACCGCTGATCGAACCATCGTCAAAGTCGGCGATCCCGTCGAACTTACCATCGATATTTCGTCCAATTCCGTCCTTGATGGACTGATCCTGCCAAATCTCAATCAGAGTGGCCTCAATGAAGCTCTGTTCACCGTCTCAAATGAGTCGCCGATCCCTGAAACGATCGATGGTGGTAATGGCCGCACGATCTGGCGCTTCAAAGTTCCCGTCCGAATCAAGTCCGAACGCGTGCGTGAAGTTCCCCCCATCGCGTTTTCCTATTTCGATCCTTCGCGCGAGGTCTATCAGACTGTGCGTAGTCAACCGATCGCTTTGAGCGTTTCGGACGCTGAAAAGATTGGTGTCAACGATATCGTCATGAATCCCAAAACGGCGGGCGCTACCGTCGCCGCTACGGCCAAAAAACAAGGCGATGACGAAGCGCCTCAGATCGCGCCCGACACGTTTATGGCAAACAGCGGTCTGTCGCTCGGACTCATGTCAAACGAGGCGTCGCTGAACAGTCAGGTCGGCCGCGCGTCAATGCGGGCCATCGAAATCGCCGCCTATGCCTCGCCTTTCGTCATCTGGCTGTTGCTCGTCGCCACGCGCCGTGCCAAAAAACGCTCGGATCGCGATAAGCCGCAGCGTGAAGCCGCGATTCAACTCAAAAATGCCATGGCGGATGCCAAAAACTTGTCCAGTCGTGATGCGGCGGCCCGCATTTCCAATGCACTTTCCGCGTTCACGGTCGCAACCGAGACTGATAAAAAGCTGTTTCAGGACGTCGTTGAAAATATGGAAGCCGAAGCCTATCGTCCAAATGCACAATCGGCTCACCTGGACGAAAAGATCCTCACAGATCTGCGCGAAAGCGTCAAAAAACACGTCAATCCGAAATACACCAAGCTTATTTCGGGCATCTTTGCACTCTGTTTCGCGTTCGGCCTGGCTGTGATGTCGCCTGACAATGCTCAGGCTGACGATGGCGTGCCATCAAATACGAATGTCCAAGCTCAGTCGGCTGCGTCCGAACAGATGGCTGCGCCTGTGGCTGGTGCTGCGGAGGCTGCGGATAAGTTGGCCAATGCCAAGAAGCTCTATCACCAGGCCATGTCTGAACGTGATCCCGCCAAACAAAAGCAGCGACTGCGCGACTTCAATTCGGCGGCACACGCTTACAGGCAGCTTTCTGAGATGTATCCGCAAAATGCCGCGCTCTGCTTCGACTGGGGCAACGCCGCCTTCAACGCCAAAGAATATGGCAGTGCTTCCCTTGCTTGGCGTCGCGCGCTCTTGCTCGATCCTACGCTGTCTGAGGCTCGCGCAAACCTCGCCTACCTCGATTCGCTCCAAAATGTGGCTCCCAAAGATGAAAACCGCGCCTTCTCGTCATTCTTCTTTTTGAATGACAAAGTTTCGGCGGATACGCGCCTTCTGTGGGCTTCGCTCTTCTTCTTCGTGGGCCTCATGCTCTGTATTCCCTGGCGCGAGTCAACGCGTCGTATCCTGCGCTATCTGGCAGTTCTGCCGCTCGTTTGCTGGGCCTGGCTTCTCCTGAGTGTGGCCATGGCGCCCTCTCATGCGAATGATGCCGTGGTCATGCACGAAACCGTCCTGCGCAATGCTGACAATGCCGGTGCCGCTGCGTTGATGACACTTCAGCCCGGTGCTTTTGTCACGATCAACGATGTGCGCGGCGATTGGACGATGGTCGTGCTTCCCAACGATGTTCAGGCTTGGGTCACGTCCTCATCCATAGAACGCGTTCAGATCCGCTAAAATCAATGGTCTGAGCATCCCTTCTGCTTTTTCGTGGTGCTCAGGCTGTTCACTTGGTGATTTGCGTCGATCCTTCATGATTGTTTTCTTTTATAGGGGGGAAGTCTCCCCCCACGCGCCTATTTTCGCGTTGCGAAAATACGGCGCGCCCCCCTCGGCAAAGCCTTGACGCAGCGTGATGAAGCATCACAGAATAGATATTCTTTGAACCAGTGCGTCTTGTTCTGTGCGTAATAGATGATAAAGGATGACACAACAAATTAGAATATAACAAGGTGGTTAAATGTGTGAAATGTAGGTGTTTTAACTACCTTAAAATGTGACTAAATCGTTACCATGCTTAAAGATTAACTAGACAATAATGTTGTCTTTGCATTAAAAGTAACGCGCCTGTTCTTTTAGTAGAAGGAGACGTTTTCTTGGCAAAGTTAGTCTATACAGATCCTAACGGAATGGAACGTTTTGTTGAGGTGGGTCAACAGAATTCAGTCGTGATGATTGGCCGCAATCCGGACTGTGGCATTCAGACATCAGATCCATCCGTATCTCGAGTTCATGCGATGGTGACGTACAAAGACGGACGTCTTTGTGTACAAGATCCGCCGAACTGCAATCGTCCGACGAACGGGACACGCATTGATGGAATGCGTTTGAACGCGGGTGAAAAACTTGAACTGTATGCCGGCAGCGAGTTGTTATGTGGCAAGTTCAAGGTCCGCATTCTTTCGGATAATTCGCAGGATTCGATTCCTCAGATGGGGGAAGCAGCGCCTTCTGCTCAACAGTACGTTCAGCAGGCGAGGGATTCGGCGATTCCAGTGAATATTTCGCCGCAACAGGTGGTGGCAGTTCGTACGGGCAATGCAGCGCCGTATGCGAGCTACAGCGGCCCGATGCCGAACGGGTATCAGCAACCGATGCAGGGCGGTATGCCGATGCAGGCAAATTATAATGCGCCTCAACCGATGCCCGCTTATAACCAGAACCAGGGCACGAACGTTGGTCCGATGAATCAGGGCACGAACGTTGGTGCGATGAATCAGGGCGCGAACGTTGGTCCGATGAACGCGAATGGCGTGCATGACCAGCGTGAGAACACGCGTGCGAAGTATGATCCGCGCCGCGTGGCTGCGCCGGGTGGGCAGTCTGATGCCCGTGGACCGTATGATGCGCCGAGATCGACGCCCGAATCGGTCAGAACGTTTGAAGGTTCACGGATCGTGTCCTATGACAGCGTTCGCGGAAAACGTCCCGATCGCTCCACTCGTGCCCCATCCAATTACCATCCGGGGCAGAATCACCCAGCTCAGAATGTCGCTCAGACGCAAAATCAGGGGATGAACAATCAGGTGATGAACCCGGTTCAAAACGTTCAACCCATGAATCCTCAGCAGGGGATGCAGCCCATGAACCCGATGCCAAATGCGCAGCCGGTCAACATGGCGATGCCTGGAAATATGAACGACATGATGCGTGAACTCGAAGAGTTGCGCGCTTTCAAAGCCTCTCACGAGGAAGAAATTAAAAATCTCAAGACCAAGTTGGACGAAAACGAACGCGAGATCGCGGATTTTACGCAGCGTTGCGATTGTCACGAGACCGTGACCGCCGGCTTCAAAGAGATGATCGATAAGCTCAAGGAACAGCTTGAGCACCAAAAAGAACAAAATAAAGAAACTAAAAAAGACCTCCTTGAGTCTCAGGAACGAAACGAAGAACTCGAGATCGAGCTTTCTTCGCTCAAAGAATCCCTTGAGTCCAAGGGCATGGCTACGTCGAATGCCGAGACCACGATCGCTGATCTCAAAGTCCAGCTTTCGCAAAAAACGCGTCAGCTGTCTGATACGCAGCGTGAACTTGACCTGTCGCAGTACAATGTCAAAGAAGAACGCGAAAATGTGAACCGGCTCGAAGAAAATGTGGCCGAGCTCAATGCCGCGCTTGAAGAAAGTCAGCGCCACTGCCGCGATATGAAAAAAATTGTCGAGCAGCACGAAGTCAAATACGGTGATCTGCGCTCCAATCTCGAAGAACGTGCCCAGGAAATTCGCCAGCTACAGGATGCACTTCGAAAACAGGGTGGCGGCGACACGGCGGCTATGCTCAATGAATTGAATCAGACCAAAGAAATGCTTCGCGTCCGTACGACGGAGTGCGAAGATGCACGCCGTAAGTTCATTGAACTTCAAAATCAGTATGTCGAGCTTCAGAATCACGCCACGAATTCGACTGTCACAGTGGGCGGACCCGATATGGATCATTTGCGCGAAGTGGCGAGCGCCATCAGCGATGGTATCGGACAGTGGCGCGGTGATCTGGCAACGCTCGAAAATAGCATCTCTGATCTGCAGCGCGTCTTCGTCCCATACGTCAGACTCGATTTGAATAGCATTCCCGGACCCGATCGTTCGCGCATCGAGGCTGTTCTCTGTGACTATGACCCCAAACTCATTTTCGAAGATATCGGAAATGCTCTGGATATGAGTTCTGCCTGCCTCGGTGAATTGAAGGGACAGGTCATGGAACTAAAGACATCGCTCGAGCTCGATCACTGAGTTTTTTTGTAGGGCAAGACGGGTGCTTGTGATACCCTCTTGTGCCGAGCTTTCATTCATCTCGTTTTCTTAACCGGTTCGGGTCGCTTTGTGCGCCGGCCTCTTGGTATCTCATAGGAGTTTTGATTATGGAAGGTATTCGTAACGCTGTTTCTTCCGAAGAGGAAATTGAGTATCTCATTCGTGCCAGATATCCGTTGCTTTACATCACCAGTACGGAAGAAGAACGCGTCGAAAAGAATCTTCGCGTCATTTGCGAAAGACGTAATCGTCGTTTCGTGACCTGGTCGTGTACGGAAGGCTTCAAAGGTGGGGATGGCGATACATTCAATGATATCCGTGATCCGCAGCGCGCGATGGAACACATTTTCCGTTACGAAAATGACGCGGTCTTCGTTCTCCGCGATTTTCATCCGTACCTTAGCGATCCCCAGGTTACGCGTCGCCTTCGTGACCTCAGCCGCGAATTCAAGATCAGCAAATTCAAAAAACACGTCGTGTTGTTGAGCCCGACATTCAAACTTCCGGCTGAACTTGAAAAAGAAATTTCTATCATCGATTACGATCTGCCCAACCGCGCTGTCATCAACGAACTCGTTATGCAGGTCCTTAAATCCGTGCCGGACGATCTCTGCACGCAGGTCCGTACTGACCCCGCCTATCGCGAAAAAGTCGTCGAAGCTGCTCTCGGTCTGACCGCTGTTGAAGCTTCTAACGTCTTCTCCAAATCTTTGATCGTGAAACACGATTTCGATATCGAAACCATCGTCGACGAAAAGAAAAACCTCATCCGTAAAAATGGTTTGCTCGAATTCTACCAGTCCGACCTCAAACTCCGCGATATCGGTGGTCTCGAGATCCTTAAAAGCTGGCTTAAAACCCGTAACCTCGCTTTCAGCTCCAAAGCCCGTGAATTCGGTCTTCCGTTGCCGAAAGGTATCCTCCTCCTCGGTCTGCCTGGGTGCGGTAAATCTCTGACCGCTAAATCCGTTGGCGCTCTCTGGAAAATGCCCCTCCTTCGTCTCGACGTTGGTAAGGTCTTCTCCTCCCTCGTCGGTTCGTCCGAAGAGAATATGCGTAAAGCCATCGCTACGGCTGAAGCCGTTGCGCCTTGTATCCTCTGGATGGATGAGCTCGAAAAAGGCTTCTCCGGAACCAAATCGTCCGGCTCCACAGACGGTGGTACCGGTGCCCGTGTTTTCGGTTCCTTCATCACTTGGTTGCAGGAAAAAACCAGCCCCGTCTTCGTTATTGCGACCGCAAACGATGTTTCTCAGCTTCCGCCAGAACTTCTCCGTAAAGGTCGTTTCGATGAGATCTTTTTTGTCGATCTTCCGAGCCCGTCCGAGCGTAAGACCATTATCGAAATTCACCTCATCAAGAAAAATCGTAAGGTCGCTGATTTCGATATCAGCCGCATCGTCGCTGCTACGCAGGGCTTCTCTGGTTCCGAAATCGAACAGGCAATCGTTTCCGCACTCTTCGATGCGTACGAAGCCCGTAAGGATATCGATACCGACAGCGTCGTTCGTTCCTGTAACGAAATCATTCCGCTCTCCTACCAGATGAAAGAACGCATCGACTACATGCGTGACTGGGCTAAGAGCCGTGCTCGCCGCGCTTCACTCGACGAAGAAAATGCCGATGGCGAGGATAAGCAGATTCGACATCTCGAAATGTAATGCTTTTATAAACGATTGTGAATGGGCGCTTCACGCGCCCATTCGCCTCACCGGTTGAACAAACAAAGGAAGCTTATGAGTCACTTCTCTACCGTCGATACTCAGATGAAAGACCTTGAATGCATTCTCGAAGCCATCAAGGATCTCGGTTATACCTATACTCAGAACGAACAGGGCGTTAACGTCCGTGGTTACAATCAGCAGCTCGAAAAAGCCGATATCTCCATCAAAGTCAGTGGAAAATACGATGTCGGTATTCGAATCAATGCCAATGGTTGCGAACTCCTCGCCGACTGGTATGGCGTTGAAGCTACACGCGGCGTCAATGAACAGGAATTTGTTAATCAGCTCACCCAACGTTATGCCTATCACAAGGTCCTTAAAGAGGTGAAAAAGAAAGGCTATACGCTCGATATGAACGAAACGACCAATGACAATGTCATTAAGCTCACCGTTCATAAATGGGGTTAATCGTCAATCAAATTATTGGATCTGTTGTCCATCACTCTTTGAGGTCTAAATATGGCTACTAAAACTGAAATTGAATTCTCTATCGCCGCTGATGGCTCCATCGAAATTCATCCGAAAGGCGTGAAAGGTAAAAAATGCACGGATTTGACCAAGGAAATCGAAGAAGCCCTTGGTATCGTGAAAAACGTTACTTATTCCGCTGAATATTACGAACAGGAAACGACGAATTACGTTTCTGTCGGCAACAGCACGGACGATAATAACTAATTTACCCAGACATTGGGCGGCCTAGAGCCGCCCTTTTTGTATGGATGACATCACAAGTTGAGGATGGATTTATGTGCGAAGGTCAGAATGAAAAAATACTCGATTTATCGATCGTTCGTGCAAATATCGATGCCTCGCTGGCAACCGATAAGCGCCGTTTTTATCGGTTAGCACTCATCGACGAAAATATGGCGTTGGTGCCAAGAAAGGCACCGACCAGCGTTCACGTCGAAACGCAGATCTGTCTTGATCACAATGTCTTTTCAGAAAAGATCGCTGAAAAGCACAAACAGGACAAAGAAGATGAAAAGGCACCTACGTATAATCGTCCGGTAGAACTGGATGATCAGGTGGTTGAATGCACGCCGCAGTTCATTCTCAGGAATATTCCTAAAATTGAACATTATTACGATCTGGATCGTGCATTACCCTTTAACGAGGAGGATCTGCCACTCAATGATGCGCTTGCTGCCATCGAATCGGCTCGTAAGGCTCACCTCGACCCCGTCGATCTGCCTGACCTGCGTAGTGCCGAAGTGATCAACGACTTTCGTGTCTTTCTCGAAGAAATTTTTTATTTGTGTCCCTGGGATTGCATTACACGTCGGCCGCCTACCGAAGATTCACCTTGGCATCCCAAGCATTCGCACGCCAAACTCGCTCAGTACTTGCTCGACGCGCAAAACACGCTCTTTATTTTCAGCGACAAGGGAACCACACAGATCGGTACGACCGCCTTTGTTCCCGCCGAAAAAAGCGATGTTCCGCAAGGCTTCCAGAGCTTCGGACCGCTGTCATAGCTTTGTCAGGATTACGCGTTCTGATTTTGCGTTTTTACTCAGCTTGGTAAGCTTTGTTTGGTCTCAGAAATTCAAAATCTCAGCCATAGCGAAGCCGAAGGCAAGCAGGCTGAGAGGTAATGATTTTGCACAATATCTGTGCGTGATTCGTTCATTCCAACGAAGTTTTCGTGTATAATTATGGTTTTTGACCCCTTGAATGGGGATGACATGAAAATTTTGTTGGGAGAATACATGGCCCGCACACAAATAGAGTTTCCAAGTATGCCGCACGCTCAGATGCTGTTTGGCGCTCGGCAGTCAAATTTACATTTTCTCGAAGAGACCCTGGAACTTCAAATTGAAGTTCTGGGAAATTCAGTGACGATCGCTGGTTCGCAGCAGAATGTGGCGCTTGCTGAACGCGTTCTGGTTTCGTTGTATGAAGAAACAAAGTCGAATCGTGAGATCGTGGCCGGTGAAATAGCTCAGTGTATCGAAGAGTTTCGTTCCGGTAAGGAAAACGTCCCGTTGGAAAAACACGACGGCACGATCTTGATGACGGCAGACAAGCGCGTGATCGCCGCCAAAACGACGAATCAGCGCGCATACGTCAATGCCATTCGTCAGTCTGATGTGGTTTTCGGCGTTGGACCCGCCGGCACGGGTAAAACATACCTCGCCATGGCTATGGCCGTCGACGCGTTGATGCGCAAAAAAGTCAAACGCATCGTCCTCGTGCGTCCGGCTGTCGAAGCTGGTGAAAGACTCGGCTTTTTGCCCGGTGACATGGCCGAAAAAGTGAACCCGTACTTGCGACCGCTCTACGACGCACTCTATGACATGGTCGATATCGATCGCGCACAGCGGTGGATGGCTCAAGGCGCGATCGAAGTCGCGCCGCTCGCTTTTATGCGAGGTCGAACGCTCAACACCGCGTTCGTCATCCTCGATGAAGCTCAAAATACCACGCCAGAACAGATGAAAATGTTCCTTACTCGTATGGGCTTCGGATCAAAAGTGGTCGTGACCGGTGACTTGACCCAGACTGACTTGCCCGAAGGACAAAAATCGGGACTCGAACAAGCCGTGCACATCCTCGATGCCGTCGATGGCATCGACATCATTCGTCTTAACGATGCTGATATCGTCCGACATCCGCTCGTTCAAAGAATCGTCAAGGCTTATGAAGCCGCTTGTCCTGAACTAAAAGCTTAATAAAAAATAAATATATATATAAAAATTAATCGGAGTTGATCCATGGATGAATATCGTCAGAGAGAATCCCTGAATTTTGAAAAAACGGCTAGTCGTAAGAAAAAATCACGTTTTCTGACATTCAGTCTCGATAATACGATCCTCGTCATTGGCTACGTCGCCGTCGTCGTGCTCGTGCTTGTCTTGTGGATGGGAAGTCACCTGGGCTCTGAAGGCGGTGTGATTCAGAAATCAGATGTCGGTTCAATTGCACTTCACGATTATAAGGCACCACGTGATTTCGTGTATGATCGTGTTGATCGCGAGGCAACTGACCGTATTCGCGCGCAACGCGTCGCTGAAGTTTTGCCAATTTACACATGGAATAATGATTATTACACGCAGACGGTCGAAAATGTGAATGCCGCTTTCGATATGATGCGTGATCGCTTTGTAAAATATCGCGAACGCGAGATGGCAAAGCGTATTCCCAAAATTATTAATGACATTACCACGCCCAAAAATGTCAATAAAGCAAAGCAGGACGCGTTGCTCGATGCCATGTTCGAGCCGTTTAGTGATCAGCCAGAGGTTGATCCGTTTCTTTCGACGCGTACCGTCAAAGAAGAAGAATTGTCCCAGATCCTCGCTAACTGGACGAGTGACAATAAACCGGAGTTTGAAGAAAAAATTGGTGTCCAGCTGGATGACGAGTTGTTTAGCTGGTTGGTTCAGAATAGCTTTGCGCGAGAGATTCAAGACGAGATCGTGCGTATTCTGAGCACGGTTTTGAGCCAGAAGATCGTGAATTCACGAGCCAGCTTGGATGAGAACGAACGCGTTACCGTGCAATGGCTCGAAAACTCGATCAAGCGCACGAAGACTTTTACTGAGAGCGATAAGTCGATCGTTTCAACGGTCGAGGACGGACAGACGCTCATTCGTTCCATGGTCACCGAGCGTCTGGGAACAGCGCCTGAAGTTATGACGCCGTTTTTGAGCGCGTTCGTGATCGAAAACCTGACTTATGATGACGCCGCTACGCAACGCGAGCGCACAAATGTCAGCGAAAAAACCGCAGAACTCCGCGTTTTTGAAGAATACAAAAAAGGTCAGACGGTCATTGCGAGCGGCGAACCGATCCGCGAAGAGCATTTCGACCTGTTTGACAAAATGATGCAGGGACAGACCGAATATGATAACCGAGCTGGACACTGGTTCAGCATCATTATCGTCGTTTTGCTTGCCGTTGGACTGGGATGCCGACCCATTCTCAAAAATGACAATAAAGGCTTTAGTCTGCAAAAACGCCGTGACATGATCTTTGTCACATCCGTTTTGCTCGTCTATGCCCTTGGATTGAAGTTGCTGGCACTCGTTTTTGCAACGTTTGATTCGGTATATCACCTGCCATACTCGCTGTTTTTGCTGTTCCCATTTGCTTCGGGAAGCATGTTGATCCGGTTGGTCATCAATCGTCAGTTTGCGTTTTATTTTTCAGTCATGGCAGCCGTCATTACGACGCTCATGTCCACGAACCTCAACATCGTTTTGCCGTACGCATTTTTGACCATCATGGCTGGTTGTCTGCTGATCGACCGACCGAAACGCAGCAGTGCCGTGCTGAATGCCGGCATCTGGTTGGGCGCTATTTCGGCCATTATGGGCATCGCGATCTACATTCGTCATGGTGGCGATCTCACTTGGCAGAATTATCTCGTCGTTGCCGTGTTAGGCATTGCAAGTGGCCTGCTCTCTTCGGGGATGATCATGATCGGTCTGCCTTTGGCCGAGTCGATTTTTGGTTACGCGACCTCCAACAAATTGCTTGAGCTCTCAAACCTTGAACATCCGGCTCTCAAAACGCTGTTCATGGAAGCTCCAGGCACCTACCAGCACTCCATCATGGTCGGTACGCTCAACGAAGCCGCCGCCGATGCTATTGGTGCCAACTCCATCCTCGCCCGCGTCGGCGGTTACTATCACGATATTGGTAAGGCTAAAAATGCTCAGTATTTTGCTGAAAACCAACACGGCGATAATCCCCATAACCGACTCAAACCTAATATGAGCGCACTGATTCTCAAAACGCACGAACGTGACGGGCTTGAAATCGCTAAAAAATATCATTTACCCAAAGATATTATGGATTTCATCATTTCACATCATGGTACGAGCCGAATCGAGTTCTTCTATCAGAACGCGATTAAGACGCAGACGGATGTCCGTGAAGATGATTATCGTTATCCCGGACCGCGTCCGCAGACGCGCGAAACGGGTATCTGCATGGTTTCCGATATGGTCGAAGCTGCTGTCCGCTCCATGCCCGATAAAAGTCCCGATCGTATAAAGGTCCTTGTTCGTAAGCTCATTAACCATAAATTTGCCGATGGTCAGTTCGATGAATGCGATTTGACGCTGCGCGACCTTAATGACATTGCTGATGCCGTGTGCGGGATCCTTAACGCCTTCTACCACCACAGGCCGGAATACCCTGATCAGAAACGCGAACGTGAAAAAGCCGAGGCCGAAAAGAAAGCCCGTGAACTCGCTGAAGCTGAAAAGGCCAATGCTCAGGAACAAAGCGCGGTGAATGATAAAATTAATAAATCGTCTGATTTGTTAGAGAAGGTCGATAAACAGGATAAAAACGAAAAATCCGATAGATCCGGCATTTTTGAAAAGGTTGTGAAATCTGAAAAATCCGAAAAAACGGATAAGCCTTCTAAATCAAATAAATATGATAAAATTGAAAAAACTTCTAAATCTGACCAATATGAAAGAGTCGAAAAAGAAGATAAATCGTTAAAAACAGAAAAAAGTGAAAATAAGAAATCTGAACGTCCAGAAATTAAATTGGATAGTTTGGATAATGCGACGCGTGTCGACGGCAACCATCGTGTTGAACACTCGAATAGAACTTCTGAACGTTTAAAATCGGTGAGTGTTGAACATTCGAATCGTTCAGATAGTGATGCGAAAGTTAATAAATCGTCTGAAAAATTAAAACCGGTTTCGAATGATAATTCGAATCGTTCGGGCTTTTATAATAAAGTGAGCAAAACGTCTGAAAAACTCAAACCAGTGCCTGCCGAAAATGCAAATCGCTCGGATTATTATCCTAAAGTCAATAAATCCTCGGATCGCCTCAAAGCGGTGGATGGCAAGGCTATGACATCGGAAAATAAAACGCCGATGGATGCCCAGGAAGCCAGAAAATCGCGTGTTTTGGCGGCGATCGATGAGATCAATTCTATGCTCCAAAGCGACGAACCGGCAAATCATAAAAGTGCCAATGCCTTTGACAATATGAATGATGATCTGGCTGTCGAAGACTCTGTCATGACGGATCGCAGCGATCTTTTTGAGCCGGAATCGGTGGCTCCGCAAGTCAGCGGATTGCTCAAGTCGTTTGCCTCCGACCTGCCCGACGACGAACCCGATGAGATGGCCGAAGCCAATGAACTTCTCAAAGATGAAATTGAAGAAGCAAATCAGGCAAAAGCTAAGCCCGATCCTGTCAAAGAAGCGGAAGTTGAGTCGCAAATGCTTTCCGAAGCGTATGAATTGCCACTTTCAAGCAAATTAGACGTTTTCAAAAAATCGTAGATTTGCGCTTGTGGGGGAAGTCTCCCCCTACGCGGCTATTTCGTATCGAAATACGCCGCTACCCCCTCTCCT
Organism: Myxococcota bacterium; assembly: GCA_045643185.1. Classification (GTDB taxonomy): domain Bacteria; phylum Myxococcota_A; class Bradymonadia; order UBA4248; family UBA4248; genus RGIG464. The sequence continues at coordinate 13,770 of JAZUKH010000003.1, forward strand.
GGCAGGGCCAATCACCAGGTTGTTTCGTTTTATTAACGCATGCCGCCGCAATCGATGTTTGGGTCGTTCGGCGGCTTCTTTGTTACTGAATTCATGATGCCAACCTATTATCTTGAAAAACCTTCGATCTTTTACGATCCTAATAACTGTATTCCCAAGGTGGGACACTGCGTGATCGAGGCCAGTGCCGGCACTGGCAAGACTTATACGATCAGCAAATTGTTCGTCGACCTGATCTATCAGGGCATCGATCCTGTCAAGTGCCTGTTCATTACGTTTACGAACAAGGCAACCGCTGAATTGCAGGAACGATTGAGAAAAGAGGTCGAGGGGCTCGCAAATGCGTTTAGATGCCCAAATCCTGATGCGACTCAAATAAAGGTGGGAGACGACACGCTGAAAACAAGTGTCAGTGCCGATGATGCATATAAATTTTGGTGCATGGATGAATTGCATCAACAACGCTTTTTGAACGCGGTCGATCAGTTTTCAAAGATCCGAATTAGTACGATCGATAGTTTGACGCACAACATGATGCAGGAAAACGGCGACTTGTCGTCGTTGGCTCCTAAGCTCGTGGTTTCAAATGAGTTGCCCGAAGACATCGCTTTTGCCAATTTCATGCGTTTTGATGTGACGAACGATGATTGGATCAAGGCCGTCGTCTGCGCTTATGAACATTACGAGAAAAGTGATTCCAACAAGTTGTCGAATGGAGGTAATTATGATATAAACGCATGTTTCAAAAAACACTTAATCGATGCCTATAAAACTGGCACGGCGTCATGTATTCCCATCGAACAGATCGTGAAATTTGAACAAAATAAAGATGAAACGCCCGACATCGCTTACCGAAATCGCTGCATCGAGGCTTTGACCGAGTTTTATCAACTTTTGGAAGGACAAACGCCTGAAGAAATTAAGGGTAGTATTAAGAAGGCTAAATTCATAGTTCAAAAAAATAAAAAAGAAAAACTTTTCGGCGCTTTTAAGATACATGGTGCCATGTTTTCGACTGACCCATGGCGTTACTGGCTGCTTGGTATGCAGGATGTGAGTCAAGCTGAGTTTAATACACACAAAGATTATCAGCCCAACCTAACGCCTTTGACGACCGCCGTGGATCGCTTAAAGCAGCTCGTGGTAGACCGGGTTTACTTTTTGACCCGTTATGCGTTGCCAAAATTTGCTGCCACGATGGAACAGGTAAAGCAGTCACAGGGGGTCTTTGAACACAACGATTTTACGCAAAAATTGGCGTATGACGTTCAGACGAGTGAAAAACTCAAACAACGTTTTCGTGAACGCTGGTCGGTTGCCGTTGTCGACGAGTTTCAGGATACGAGTGCTGACCAGTGGAACCTCTTTAGTGGGGCTTTTATGAACCTGGTCGAAAACGAAAACGGCGTAAAAGTGCCCAAATGGCAACTCGGCGACCCGCGTCTGTTTGTCATAGGCGACCCAAAACAGGCGATCTACTCGTTTCGTGGCGGCGATTTGGTGATGTATCGTCACGCGGTGAAGACCGTCGCGATGTGTGATTGTCATACGAATGAAAACCAAAACACTAAAGTGACGCTCGACACGAATTATCGTGCTTCCAAAAAAGTGATCGACGCATGCAACATCATTTTTGATCATTACTGGAATGATCAAAATAAATCGTTGCCTGAAGTTCAATGCATGGACTTTGTTAAGGTCAATTCGGTACATGATGATTGGGTGATTTACGACACAATGACGGACTGCGAAGCGAAAAAAATGTCGCCTGCTGTCTATTACGGCAAAATCGAGAATGACAGAATCGCTGAGATCATTGACCGGCTTTTGAATGAAGCTGTCATCGTGAAAGGAAAAGGCTCTGACCAAAAGATTAAAAATGTCGAAAAGATCTGTATTTTAGGTCGCAAAGTAGACGACTTTAATTCGATTAAAACCGCCTTGAATATGCGGGGAATTGATTATATCGGTACTGGGCTCAAAAAGGCTGCCGAGCTTTTTTCGTTGCCTGAAGTACTTTCGCTCGTCCGCGTCATGTATGCGGTGCTTGAACCATACAAAGCAGGAAATATCGAAGCTGCGTTGAATTCTATCCTCTTTGGCATTCAGCTCGACCAATTGGGCAATGTTTATGATCACAAAGATCCTGAAGCGAGCGTCTTGGGACGAAAATTTATCGAATGGAACAAACTTGCCCGTGATCGAAAACAACTCGCGAATATCGGTATCATCTTTGAGGATATTCTTAAGTTTTCAAACTTTGCTGAGCGTTTGGCATTGTTGAGCGAAAGTCTTATGCCTTACGAGAACGTGCGTGCGGTGATCGACTATCTGTCGTCACTCGCCATCGTCGAAAAACTCGATTGGGCTTCACTCATCGCGCGCATGTCTGCCATTCGGCATGGCGAAGTTTCGCTGGGCGAAAACGAGTTGTACGTGGCTCATCCGCAGGCGCGCGTTGAGTTGATGACGATCCACAAGAGCAAAGGGCTTGAGGCCGACATCGTGATCGTGTTGCCCGTCAAGGAGTCGTCTAGTTCAATACAACGCTTTTTGAAATATCACGAAGAGAAGGCAACGGACGAAGGTGGAATTGCAAAACCGCGCGTTTTTCCGCAAATGAAAAATGGTAACGCCAGTTCCGCTAAAGATATGAAACAAGCATTGGATGAACAGCAAGCTGAAGAGATTCGCTTGCTATACGTGGCTTTGACGCGTGCAAAAATGCGGTTGTACATCTGTAAGTCGGAGAAAAGCAACTTAGACTTTTACGACAAGCTTGACGCGCTCATGGACGAAATGCGTGGTGCCTCAAACCCTGTCATAGCAGACATGGATGAACAGCTCCGCACTTATTGGCCACCGACGTCATCGCTCGATGACAGTTTGTCTGAACTTCAACGTCGTGGCGCGCCCGACGCGGTGGCAGATGGCCAGAGTGACGCGTTTAGTAGGGAACATTTGCCCGTGCGCCGCGGTCGAACCGTCGTGACCTACTCGAGTGTTGCACCAAAACTTGATCTGACGGCTAACGACGATGTTTGGGGGCGCGAATCGATCTATGCACCGCGTGAACAAGGAACGGCGCCGGTCATGACGCGCGGCAAAAACACTGGTAATTTCCTGCACAAGTTGCTCGAAGTCATGCCGCTCGACGATTTTCAGGCAGTCTATGCGACCGACCAGGCGAAGCCGCTTTGTTCGCCGCTCGAATCCTTCAACGAACAAAATAAATTGCGTGAAAAAAGTGAACGCATCCAACGCATTTATCAGACGAACCAGACCGTTTATCGAATTTCAGACACCGACCTGGCTCTGGCAAAAAAAATGTTGCAGAACACTTTGCTCAAACCCTTGGCAAACGTGCCTCTCAACGGATTCCGTGCGCCAGAAAAAGATTGGCTGCCGACCAACCTGTGTGCGTTGACACGCAGGAGCGTTGCGCGTGAGCTCGAGTTCATTTGTGATGCCAGTCAGGTCTTTGACGATGAAACGGCCAAGTTTTTCTTCTGTTCGACCGATGCCGATGGACAAACGGTGTTTGACGAAGCTGGTTGGCAGCGCTTCATGGCGCAACTCAAACATAACTTTGATCAGTCAGCACTCATTAAGGGAACGTTCGACGCGGTCTTTCAAGTTGGTAATCGACTGTTTTTACTCGACTGGAAGAGCGATTCACTCGAACGCTTTGATCAGGCTTCCATGCGCGACTACGTTATGGAGCATTTCATCGTGCAGGCGTCCTTCTATGCCTATGCGATCAAAAGTGAGATGGCGCGTATCAATGCGCACAAAGCTGAGTGCCTTGATGCACACAAGGCTGAAGGCAATGAGCCCGTCGTGTATGGCGGCATGCTTTACGTGTTTTTGCGCGGTATCAACGATGATCCGCAAAACAGTGACGGCTTTTTCTTCATTCCGCCCGAAGTGTAGCGTGCAATCAGGCGAGTTATGAGGCAAATAAGCGTCGTAAAAGGCCCTGCCAGGCGAAGGGGTAGCGGCGTATTTGGCGATAACGCGGTAGAGACGTCCGGTCCGGGCGTCTCTACCGCGTTATCGCCAAATAGCCGCGTAGGGGGAGACTTCCCCCTCATCATAAACAGTATTACGCATTGCACCGAACGTTATTTCCTTGCTATACAACAGCGCTTTTTTTTGACCTGGTCGTTTTAGCAAAAGGACAGTTTATGAAATCGAAATGGACATGGATCTTGAGTTTAGCGTTGGTTTTGGGCGCGTGTGACGAGAAAAACGAGGACGAAGCGCCTGTGATGACTTGCACGGAAAACGTGTGTGCGAGCGAAGTCGTGTTGCAGCGCTGTGTGAACGGTGTGCCCACGAAAGAAGAGTGTGAAGCCAACCATTACTGTGCGGATGGCGAATGTCGGGCACGAACGTTCAAAACGTGTGATATCAAGCCGTATTGCGACTCGGACGGCAAGACGCTTCACTATTGCGAAGCCAATCAGGCCGCCACGATGATCTGTGACGACGGTTGCGAAGCGGGACAATGTAAAGACCCTGTTGTCGTGCCGGATCCATGCCCTGGGTGCGAAGGCACGTGCGATCGTGGGGTCTGCGTGACCAACGCGATGAAGGCGGTCAAAGCGGGGGATGCGTGTAGCCCGGATTTTGTGCCGTTTTGCCGTGAAGACAGCATGGTGTACTGCAATACCAAGGGAAGTGTGGTCATCTCGGATTGCGCAGAAAACGGCGGCTGCCATGTCGTGAAGGGGCAGGATACCGGTTTGGACGTGTCGTGCGGCGGACCCGCTGAAAAATGCACGGCTGTGGGCGACCCTATTCCCTATTGTGGCGAACTTAGTGGAATGTATTACACCAGCCGCTACGTGTGTTCAAAAGATACGGAAGGCAACTTCATTGCACGCGACCAGTTGCTGTATGGCATGTACAATCTGTGTGAGTTCGGATGTAATGCCGAAAAGACCGACTGCGAGAAGCTCACCGAATGCTCGTTCATCACCAAGTGTGACGGGGATACGCTCATATCGTGCAAGGACTACACGGAGATCGGCGAAAAGGTCGTTCAGAAACAGACCGATTGCGCCGAAAAGGGACTTGTGTGCGCGATGTCCGGCAATCAATATGCCTGTAACGAAGTTTGTGACGAAAAAGACGTTGGAAACGTCACGTACGCCTGCCTCACCGACATGTTAGGGCATCAGGTCTCCATTTCTAAGACCTGCACCAAGTCTTCGTCCAAGTTTTATAACGTCGAGAAAAAGACGATCTGTCAGCACGGGTGTGACACGGAGACGGGCGATTGTCACAAGTACCATGAGAAAGAAGGTCAGGTCTGCCTGGATTCCTTCAAACCAGTCTGTGAAAATGGCGTGGCGTTGAACTGTGTGGCCAATAAGATCTACACGAATGACTGTGTGGCCGAACACGACTCGAACTGGGGCTGCCAGATCGTCGACACGACGGCAGCGTGTCTCGAAAAGTGCGACGAAGTGAACGAAACTGTTAAGTATTGCGCGTACGACGCTTATTACGAAGCGAATCTGCTTTACGAAACGACGTGCATGGAGGGGGATGATGGCAATCATTACCGCGTGTACGATGAAGACAAGTCGATCATCTGTTTTTCGGGCTGTAACGAGGCGGGTGACGCCTGTCAGTATCCTGAAGGCGAGTCTTGCGATCCGGATGAACTCAAGCCTCATTGCGAAGGCGATTACGTTGTGAGTTGTTACGTGCCCAAGAATGCGTCAACAGGTGAACTGGAAGTCGAAAATTGTCGCGATTACGGGGCTAATTACACTTGTGCGCCGGTGAACGACGAATTTGGCTGCTTCGAGAAATGTCCGAAGCTCGGTGAACAGCGCACGGTTTGTAAGGAACTTTATGGCATTGGCGCCATCGCGCAGTCGTACGAGTGCTGGTACGATGACGCAATGGGCGAACTCGTCTGGATGGAAGACCTCGATTACGAGCTTTGCACGCGTGGGTGTAATTACGAAGCCACGGGGTGCAAAGAAGATATTTAGTTGAATCCGTTTTGGGTGCCGTTGAGGGATCGCATTCTCTCAACGGCGATCAAGGCTGTTGTTCGAGGATCTGTTTGGCGAGCTTGTCGTGAGGACGGTATTTGAGCGCGCGCTGAGCCGCGATCGTGGCATGTTCATGCTCGCCAAGTCGGTGCGCCATGATGGCTTCAGACAAGGCTAGTTCGTATTTGACCGTGGATGTGCTGGGCGCGATGTTGCGATAACGCACGAGCAGTTTTTCGATATCGTGTTTATAGTTCGCTTCGACGGGCGCGTAGAGTGCCGTCAAAAAGAGGCGTTTTGACCAATAGCCGGCTTCGTTCTGAAGCGTTTGTTCTGCCTCAGACAAGGTTTTGAGCAGATGGACGAAGTCTTTTTGAGCCGTGTCCCAGTCGCACACGATGTTGAGGCTGATCAACGAGTTTGGGGGGAGTGGCTGCTGTTGCGCGATGCGTCTGGCGTCGTCGTCGTCACCGAGTTTTTGCCAAAGGTTAAATTCGATCCACTGGGCTTGTTCGTTTAAGCCGAGTTTTTGGGCGCGTTTTGAGAGTTCGAGTGCTTCGACGAATTTTGCGTGGGCCATGAGGTTTTGGGTGGCGGGCAAAAGGACGTTGGCGTGTGCCGTGTCGACGTCGAGCGCTTGAATGACGGTCGCGGGGAATTCGAACAGGTCGCTCGCGGCACGTGGTGGTTGGACGATGTCGGTCGCAAAAGCCCGTGACAGGCAGTGTGCCGCATCGTCGTTGCGATGCAGGGCTGTGTGAATTTTGGCGAGTCGCAGCCAGGTTTCGGCATCGCGTGGGGCGAGTTGCGTGGCGCGTTCGAGCCATGGCAAAGCGCGCGTGTAGTCGTGCTCGGGCATTTTGGCGGCTTGCAGCGTGAGCGAGGTGCCCACGGCTTTGGGCACGACGGGGGATGCCGCGCGCGCCGTCGTCAGCGCGACGAGTGCTGGCTGTGCGGGCGTGCCGTCGGCCCAGACGAGTTCGTGCGCGGCGTTTTGGGTGATGGGACCGCGTTCAAAAGCAGTCATCAGGTCGCGCGAGGTAAGCCCGTTGAAAGCCAGGTCGGCATTCAGGCATGCGACCACAGCCGCGAGCGCCGTGACGCCCAGACCGATGCTCGCAGAAATTTTGTGGCTTGTAGCACGCACCTGGTTTTCGCGAATTTGCAGGTAGTCGGCGCGACCACAGATCATGCCACCCAGCAACGTCGCCAGGTAGCCGACTGTCCAGTAGCGAAGCCCAAAGTCAAAGTAGCTTTGTAGCAAAATGGCACAGAGGGCGAGCATGATGGCCAGCGTGGTGTGGTCGACGTGAAAACGTCGAAAGGTTTTGACGAGGCGAACGAGTGCGACGAGCGTGAGCGCGACGAGCGTGAGCCACACGAGCAGGCCAAATTCGAGCGCGGGTTCGAGATACTCGTTTTCGGCGTGGTTGAACACTTTGGGAAAAGAAAACGATTGATGTGCCAAATAGGCGTCTTCAAAGGCGGAACGCCCAAAACCAGCGGGAAACCATGCCGCAACGATGTTTGCAAAATCGGCATAAAGCTGCGTTTTTTCGAAGTGTGCCGTGGGCTGAGTGACCACGTCTTCTGCGGCGAAGGTGAGCGTGGTGTTTTCGTATTCCGTGAACGAATTTTCAAGACTGGGTAAAGAAAAGACTGCGAGCAGACAGATGACGGCGACGCCTGCGATGACGAGCATGCGTTGACGTTTTGGTGCAGACGAGCGGCGTCTCACAAAACAGAATGCGGCCAGCATCAGGTGCGTGAGTCCCCAGGCCATAAGCGCGCCACGGCTGTGCAGGTAGAACACCGTAGCGGATGTGATGAACCAGACGCTCCAATGCACGACGTGCGAGAGCGCGGGGGCCTGACCGTGGCGTTTGAGCAGGTCGTGTGCCAGCGCCAAAACGGCGATCGCGGCCAACGCGATGGAAACGTGGTTGTCGTTGATCGCCGGGCCAAATCGCAGTAACTGGTTGGCACCGTGGGTTTGCCAGACGGGCAGGGCGTGCGCAATGACTTCGAGTACGACGAGCACGGCACCCGCACCAAATAGACAGAATGTGACGGCCTTCATACATTTACGGTTGTAAAACGTGCATGCCACGGCGTTGAAGAGCGCCGTTTGGCCAAGAAGCAGGCACAGCGCGTACGCCGTTCGCGCGCGCGACACGCTCAGATAGGCAAAATCACAGGTCGAATCCATCAGTGCGGCATTTTGACGATAGATCCCGGCGGCGCGTGGTGAGAGCAGATCGACGAGGCCGATGGGCAACGGCACGAGTTGCAAGGTCGTGGCCATGAGCATCAGCCCAAAGACGCAGTTGAATGCCATGACGTTGCGCGTGGCGACCGGCTGGGGGGCTCCGTACGCGCGCGGCACAACGACGAACGCGGCCCAGATGACCGAAAGCACGACCAAGCTGAACGCGGGAACGGCGTGCGCGGCGCCCGAAAATAGCGCCCAAACCGCGAGCGTCGTGCAAAAGAGGATGGTTGAGGCGCGCAAACTCAATGAAGACATGGCTACTGAATGATCATTTCGGGCATGACATGGCGTGAACGGAACGTGTGGAGCGTCTTGGCGATGTCGAGCGGGGCGTGACCAAAGTCGTTCCAATTTTGAATGGGTTCGGCAGACTCGTCGAGGGCGAGACCCAAAGCTGGTCCGCTCAACGTCATGCCGGAGCGCGCGAGCATTGTGTCGGCGTTGATCGTCTGGCCGGGCGTGACGGCGAGCGTCGCCAGGTGCGTCAGACGACTATAAAATTGACCCGGGTGCTGAATCAGGATGGTGTTGCCGAGCTGGGGCAGGTTGCCGCACAAGATGACGGTGCCTCGCGCAACCGGATAGACCGGCGTGCCCATGGGTAACCGGTAGAGCGTCTCATCCTCATTAGACATCGTGGCATTCATGTTCATGCGCGTGACAGGTGGTACGGGAATCTCGGCGTCGATCCCAAGAAAATCGGCGATCCACAAGGCTGTGAGCGTCTGCATCTGGACGACGGGCGGCGCCACATAGTCGGTGAGACGTCGGTGCGGTTGTTGGCGGATGGCGCGAAAGTCGTCGTTTTCGAGGCGTAAAACGTGGTCGTCGTAATTATCAAACAGGTCGACCGCGTGCTGGCTCGCATGAACGATGGCTTTGAGGGGCAGGGCATGTGGGTCGCGTGCGATGCGTGAAAGCGCGGTCTTGAACCAGCGCCGTCTTAAGGGTTGACCTTCGACTGAGCCGAGCGGCAACGCGCGCGCCGAGACATCATCGAGCAGCAGATCGCCACGGATCTGCGCCGTCAGGCGTCTGACCCAGGTCTCGAGCGGGTGCGGCGAATCCTTAAACAGTTGCGCGCATATCCGCTCGTTTTCACGCTCCGACAAAAATATTGGCATATTTTGATGGAGGATCGTCCAACCTTCGGGCATTTCGATCGCCTGGGCGAGGTGGGGCTGCGACAGCGTTTTGAGGCACTCGACGAAGGTTTGGCGTTGTTCAGGCGTCATTGGGTCGAGCGGACCGATCTGGCGGTCGCCCACGACGACGATATTGTTCGCATTCACCGTGAGTTCGCCCGGGAGCGTGTCAGGCTGCGGCGTGTGGGCTGCGTCTTCGTTAAAACTTGTTTCCTGCCATGGCCGTTTGTCGGCATTTTGACCCAAAAAATCGGCTTCGTCGTAGCGTTTGCCTTCAAATTCGCCTTCGCCCTGAACAATGTTTTCGAATCGACTTTGCCAGTGTGTGGCCAGTCGTCCGTGCATTTTTGAAAGGATCGCGTCGGCGAGGGTGAGACATTTGTCAGTATCGGAAACGCCGGTGAGTGAGGGCGTGTCGAGGTTGGGTTTGACGGGCGCCGCGTCGAACATCAGGGCAAAGCCACGCAGCGAGGTCATGCCGATGCGGATCGCGTCGTTGCGCGTCGTTTCAAAACGGCGTCCCACCACGCGTTGACGTTGCTGGTGACGCGCTTCCGGATGGAGGGCCAGCAGTCGTAATCCTGATTCCACGTCTTCGGGCAACTGTAGCGCTTTTTTGCACAAAATCGGGTCGTACCGCAGAATAAATCGCTCTTCAAAAAAACGCGCTAACGCGGTCTGGCCTTCTTCGATGGCTTCGCGGATCGGCGCGCGTCGGTCGCCAAAAAAATGGTCAAAAAACTCGTCGTTTGACATGCCGCATTGACTCGGCATCTGACTGAGATAGCTCGCGAGTGAACCGTCGTGGAGCGATAGACCAAGACCATATTTGACGTCGCCGTTGCGTTGGATCTCGATTGCGGTGAAATCTTCGGTGGCGTTTTCAAAAAAGCTGTTCAGCGCGCACAATTTTTCGATAAGCGGCGCCTCAGCGCTGCGTTTTGAGAGACCTGCCCAGTCCAAAATGGCATGCGCTTCGTTCACCAGTGCCACAAAGTCGCTCGCCATGGTCGCTAGCCGTTCGAGTGTCGGAAGGATCTGGGCGATCGCGGGCAAAACGTTTGAAAGATCATTGGCTGACAGACAGGAGACTTGGATCACGCTTTCGACTTCTGACGAAGAAATACGGCTCCGTAAGTCAGGTTGATCATTAAATACCGTCATCTGCGAAGCGAGCGTATCCAGAAATGTTGCAATGCGTGCGTTCATAAAGCCTCCAAAACAATATTTGTCTCTATACCACACAATGGATTGTGTGGGGCAGTGACGAGAAAAAATGACGTGTCGAAAAAAAATTAAAAAAAGTTCTTGACGCATAGGTCGAATGCGCGTAAAAGCTCGCCTCGCACGATGAATGAGAGGTATCGTGCAGATGATTGTCATTCCGCGATCGTTCAATGGCAGGACAACGGGTTCTGGCCCCGTCAATCTAGGTTCGAATCCTGGCCGCGGAATCTTATGGCGAGTTCGTCTAGTGGTTAGGACGCTGGCCTCTCACGTCGGTAACACGAGTTCGAATCTCGTACTCGCTGCCACACAATCATCGAAATAAAACGATGAATATTCCGCGATCGTTCAATGGCAGGACAACGGGTTCTGGCCCCGTCAATCTAGGTTCGAATCCTGGCCGCGGAATTAAAAAAGCCGATTCTTTTGAATCGGCTTTTTTTGTCTCTATCGCCGACGCTGATCGGACTTATTCGTCTTCTCACGCCCCCTCGGCGTACTCTTTGTCTTTCGCACGCCCCCTCGGCGTACTCTCTATTTTTTCTCACGCCCCCTCGGCGTACTCTCCGTCTTTCTCACGCCATTACGACGTGTTTTTTGCTCTCAGGTTGTTGTTATGATTCATTCCGTTGTTTCACCACTTCGTTGGAACGAAGCTCGCCAGGAAATTGAGTTGCTCGATCAGCTCGCTCTGCCGCAAGAAACGGTGTTTTTGCCGATGCACACGGTCGAGGACATTGCGCACGCGATCGTGACCATGATCGTTCGTGGCGCGCCCGCCATTGGTATTGCTGCCGCCTACGGCCTGTATTACGCTTGTCGCGACGCCTGGTCGGACAACGATCGTTTCGCAAAAATTCAGGCCGCCCAAAAGCAGCTTGCGGCCACGCGGCCAACTGCCGTCAACCTGTTTTGGGCCCTCGATCGCATGATGGCTTGCATTCAGCAGCACCTCGGCGACGAAACGCCGTCCGCGATCCTCGTCGAAGCTAAAAAAATTTGGGACGAAGATTATCAAATGAACCTCGCCATGGCCGAACATGGCGCCGATGAGATCGGTGAAGTGCAAAATATTCTGACACATTGCAACGCCGGCGCTTTGGCGACGGCTGGACTGGGCACCGCACTTGGCGTCATTCGCGCCATCGACGCCCGACTCAAAGCCAAGGGCAAACGCCTGCACGTCTGGGTCGATGAAACACGCCCCTACTTGCAAGGCGCCCGTTTGACCGCCTGGGAGCTCATGCAGGATGACATCGACTGCACGCTCATCACCGATAACATGGCCGCTCACATGATGAAATCCGGACTCGTCGATGCCATCGTCGTCGGCGCCGACCGTATCGCCAAAAATGGCGACTTTGCGAACAAAATCGGCACATACGGACTCGCCGTACTCGCCCAGTATCACCACATCCCCTTCTATTCGGCCGCACCCACGTCCACGTTTGACGACCGCATCGCCACGGGCGCCGATATCGTCATCGAAGAGCGCTCCACCGACGAAGTCGTGCTCGTCCGCGGTCAACGCATCGCGCCCGAAGGCGTCAAGACGCGTCACCCCGCCTTTGACGTCACGCCGCACGAACTCGTCACCGGCATCATCACGCCCGATGGCGTTCGTCACTTCAACTAAATTAGCACGACCAGTGTTTGCTCATAAGACGATTTGTTTTTTTTGACCGCGTTTTATGATAAATATTGACCCCGGGCTATGCTGACGCATACGCCCGGGCAGTCGGCTATGCTGACGCATACGCCGACATGGTATGCAGCTATGCTGACGCATACGCTGCATGGACTCGTGCGTGCCTTCGGTAACGCGCGGTGTTCATTCGTGTGACTCAGTAACATTCCAAAATATTAAATTAATTCTTTTAACGGAGTTTCGTATGAAATTATTGAACGCTCAACGATTTTTTGCGCTTTCACTTTGTTTGGCTGCTATCTCGACGTTTGGCTGTACTTGGGATTCAAAGAATTACGATCATTATGTTACTGCAAATGGCGATGTCGTTGTTTGCAAAAATAATGCTGGTACACTTGACTATATTGAATTCAGTGACGGTAAGCAGTTCGTGAGATGTTCAAGTGCTTTGTTAAACGAAGATACGACGTCTGAGGCGTATAAAGAGGCCTTGGCCGCGTGCGATGTTTCAAAAATCACGTGGGGTGGACTTGACGCAATTAAAGAAGCCTTGAGCGATCAACTTTGTCCGAAAGATTACATGTGTTACGACGAAAATGGTGACAAAGTGGATAAAGACGCGTTGCCCGATAAAGTGCATTGCGGCATCATTAAGAAGGCACAGGCGGTGTGCAAAGACGGGGATTTTTCATGCGGAGACAATGAAGAAGAATTAGAGTGCGTTGATCCGAATGCCAACAATACGTGTGGCGCAACAGGTTGCCTTCCAAGTGAGCGTGGCGTGGTATGCACCTCAAACACGTCGTGTAGTGACAAAAAATGTGTATGTCAGTTTGGACTGATCACCTGTGGGGACGGGGCCGACATTGATTGCGTCGATCCAAAGAATGACGAAACGTGCGGCGCGACGTCTTGCGACAACCAAGGTGAAAACTGCACGACCAAGGCTGGTGGCACTTACAAATGTACGTCCAATAATAATAAGGACTATGCTTGCACTTTAGATGGTTGTGAAGAAGGCAAAAATCTATGTTATGACGCTGATCTGCAACCAGTGTGTAAAGATAATAATGACATGAATAACTGTGGTGCGTGTAATAACGATTGCACGAAACAGGCGCCGCAGAATGAGGTAGCTACTGGTTGTACTAACGGAACATGTGTATTTGAATGTATTAAGGGCTATGCTACGTGTGATTTGGATGGTGAATTGACTTGTGTTGACTTGACAAAGCCGAATGATGAACATTGTGGTTCATGCAATCATGCTTGCGACGATAATTATATATGTAATGATAAGTTGGAATGCGTAGCCATTAAATGTCTTGAAACACCATGGGCATGTTTTGATATAGATAAGGGTATATGTGTTAATACTAATACGCAATGTGGACCAAAATGTGAGACTTGTGATGAAAATCATACGTGTAAACAAGGTGTTTGCGTGGTGGAATATTGTGATCCGAATACACATCGATATTTTGATGAAAATGGAAATGCGATAAGATGTGATATAAATACAGATAGGAGTTGCGCTAGTCAGAATAATCAATCTAATAATGAAATTGAAAATTGTGTTGATACCAACGAAAAGGCGTATTCGGTTGGAATTTGTGAGGAAGGCACTTGTGGCTTTAAATGTATTGACGGTTATCATAAGTCTAGTAATCAAAGTCAGTGTGAAGAAGACACTGTTGAGAATTGTGGCAAGACCGGTAATAAGTGCGAAACCGAGCATGGTACGGCAGAGTGTGATGGCGGAAATTGCGTTGCTTATTGTGAGGACGGTTATACTGATAATAATAAGGGCAAGTGCGTGCGTAAACAATGTGAAACCAATGATGATTGCGGTAGTAAAAAATGCCTTGAGTATCACTACAATACAGGAAGTACAGATGATAATATTAAAACAGGGGATAAATTAAAATATTGTACAAAAATATCAAATGATAGTAAATACTGTGAAGAAGATAAATCATTCTATTATGATAGTAAGAATAAAGTCTGTGAACAAGTGCTTCCTACCCATTGTGGTGTTAATGCTGCCGGGCCTGTTAATTGTTATCAAAATGATATAAAAGTATGTTTTTTAGATAATGAACCAATGTGCAATCCATGTGGAAGTAATAGCACAATAAATTGTGTGTATTTAGTTAATTCACGTCCATTTTATGATGGTGTGTGTTCTGGTAATGAATGTGTTTCCCCTAAATCACAGAATAAGTAGTTTTCGCGAGTTTAATTGAATTCGACCTAGCGTGTGTCGCGACGTCACCGGCAAAACAGCCAGTAAAGCCGACGAGTTGAACGGCTACTTGGTGCGCGAATGCAACTCGTTATTTACGGAGGGTTAAGATATGTTGAAGAATGCTTCTTATCGAAGAGCGCTTATTGGTTTGGTGGCACTCGTTATGGTGGGGTGCGAAGATTCAGCTATTTCTAATCTGCAATGCGAGGACAACGGGCCTTGCCAGTGCGAGAGCGACGACCAATGTCAGGATACAAAAGAATGCCCGGGCAAGCAGGATAAACCGGGACAGAACGAGCCAAGTGAAACTGAAAAGAAAGCTTGTGCAGACCAGGTTTGTCACCCTGGAGAAACCAAGTGCGACGACGTGCGCGTCATGACTTGCGAAGCTGATGAAAACGGGTGCGGCAAGTGGGGCGAACCTACGCTTTGTCCTGACAAGCAGTACTGCCGCGAACAAACGCAAAAGTGTCAGTACGCTTGCGGCGACGAATGCGATCCATTCACCCTCGTCATGATTCCGGACACGCAGTACTACACCTTTTCAACCTGTCCGATGAACTACACGAGTGACGAAACAGACTCGCCGATGGGGGCGTACGAGATGCAAATGAAGTGGATTGCCGACCACGCGAAAGAGCTTAACATCAAAATGGCGATGCACCTCGGCGATATGACCAATAACAACTACGATAGTCAGTGGCAGATTGCCGACAAGGCTCACAAACAACTTGATATCGCAAATGTGCCTTACACGGTTTCAACAGGTAACCACGATTACGACAGCTACGATAGCACGAGCCGCAACCGTACGCACTTCATGGAGTACTTTAACAACGAGCGTTTTAGCGGAAAAGACTGGTTTCACGGTTATGTCAACGGGGCTAACTCGTACGCAACCTTCGAGGTCGGTGATATCAAATTCCTTGTGATTGCACTTGAGTTCGGACCGCGTAAAGACGTTCTCTGCTGGGCAAACGACGTCATTGCAAATCACAAGGATCGCTACGTTATCATTACGTCTCACGGCATTTTGTCGCACAAAGCAGGTGTGACGGATGTACCTGGTTATGAAACGATTGAAAATTACGAAACACAATATTGTGGTAGCAGTTATCTGCCTTTTACCTACTTCGGCGGCGCAGGTGCGCCCATCTTTGACGAGCTCGCCAGACGACACAGCAACGTCATTCTTACCGTCAGTGGACACGTCCCCGATTCGGAATTCAGAGTGCGTGAAGGGTTAAACGGCAATAAGGTCTCTGAAATGCTCGTTGATTACCAGACGGAGAGGCATTGTACTCAGAGCCCGTGCGACAACAGTTGCGCACATAGTGGCGATGATACTGGCAACGGCTGGATGCGTCTCGTGACGTTCGATCCCAAGCAACTCGATCCCAACGTCAACAACGTGACATCTCGCTCGGTCACATCCATGGCTACAGCCAAAAATGCCGATGGAACGCCATATTTCGCCGACAATATTCAGCAGTTCTACTGCTCTGAATTGCTCGCTCCGGAGAACATTAACGACAGTAACGAGCGTTCAAACCACTATCCTTCTTCGCCGGAATCGCCGATCCACCGACCGTCGTTCTCTTTAAACATGCTCGACCCGATCGATTACAAATATACGACAGGCGGCTTTGACGCTTTTATGGAACGCGATGTCAATACGTTGCTCGGCGGCGTTCAGGAATTGCCACGGGTAGCGTCCAATCCGGAAACGGGCGCATTCGTCGTTGTTTGGCAGGACGACTACTATACGCCCGACGATGTCATCAATGAGGACGGCAGCGTCGTGCTTAATCACGATATTGAAGCACGACTCTTTTACGGCGGCGGTTGTGCGAAATCCGCTCAGTTTACGATCAATAATACTCGAAAAGGCGAACAAAGCACGCCTGATGTTGCCATGGATAAAAATGGCAATTTCGCCGTCGTTTGGGCGGATGACGCCGATGGCAATGGCTTCTTCGAAATCAATATGCGCACATTTGATGCCAATGGCACTCCGTATAACAAAGGGATTGCCGTGAATACGGTTGCCAGCGGCCAGCAATTCAATCCCGCAGTATCGATGTCACCAGACGGCGATATCGTCGTCGTTTGGGAAGACTATTCCGATACGAACGCAGCGAAAGAATTGAAGGATAAACGCCCGCAGATCTATGCTCGTGGCTTCAAAGTCGATGGTACGGAGCGTTTCCCGCAGTTTAATGTCTCGTCTCAAGAGGACGGCAGCTTCAAAAATTTCAACACGGTGCCAAAAGTCGCTGTTGCAAAGGACGGCGCTTTTGTCGTGACATGGGAAGTTCGCCCAGAACCTGAGGATGTGAGCATTGATATTCAAACGACCTACCCAGATATCAAGGTCAAATCGTTTAATTCTGATGGCTCGGTACGCACGCAGGAAGTCGTCGTCAACTCAGTCACGAAAGGGCCGCAGATGCAGCCTTCCGTCGCCGTCAATGCTAAAGGCGATTATTTCGTCGCTTACTCAGATGATGCTGATATCAATACCTATTATCGAGTTAAAGCCGTTGGTTACAGTGCAGATGGCACGATTATTCGAGCGGATCACTTTGTTTCAGGGGAAGGCGAGGATGCCGTAACCTCTGGCGTTTGCCTTTTGGATGACGGGCGAGCTGGTTATACATGGAATGCTCGCGCGAAATCTGAAAATGACGTGTACACCGTTGATTTTGATAAAGACGGGAAAAAGGGTTCAGAAAAACGCGTGAACTATCAAGCCGCTGGACCGCAGCAATCCCCTGCAATTGCCTGTACGCCGGATGGTAAAAAAGTTATTGTCTGGTCTGACGATCGTGAACATTCCACAGCCGCTGATGCATATAAATTTAAGACGGATAACGCGTCTGAAATTATGGTTCGCGGATATGATATGTAATTATTGTTAATGTTCAGCCAAGGGGCTTATAGAGAGCGCATGAACGCAAAGCGT
>JAZUKH010000004.1:0-4727 GCA_045643185.1 Myxococcota bacterium
GCTCGGACGAGTTCCATGTGCGTTTCAGGCCACAAAATGGCGGCTGCGGAGTTTGCAATGGTTCGCAGAAGGCCGGTGTGGCCGTGTTTGGCCAGGCCATCGACGAGTGCGTTGAATTTGGCGAGCTGTTCGTAGGCGAACGAGTGATCGACCGTGTCTTCAATGTTGGCGAAGTGTGTACAGACACCTTCGAATTTTAGGTACGGGTATTTTTTGATGAGGTCACCAAGTTCGCAAGCTTGTTCAAGCGTCAGTCCCTGACGCTGTGTGCCAGTTTCGAGCTTCAAAATGAGTCGGAAGGGGCGATTGACTTCATTGGCCGCTGCGCCGAAGGCTTCCACCTGTTCGGGCAGATAGGTCATGGCGTGGACATTGAGTGCCACGGCTTCTTTGGCATGCTGGGGCGGAATGTGGCCCATGACGAAAATATCGAGATCACAGCCGTCGGCTCGCAGATCCGCTGCTTCATGTAATGAGTCAACACAAAGCCAGTCCGCGCCGCCCTTCACAAAGGCTCGCCAAACGAGCTTGACACCATGACCATAAGCATTGGATTTAACGACTGCGGCTAAATGTGCACCTTCTGCAAGTCCCTCGCGAATGATCGACATATTGCGAGTTAGAACTTCAGTATCAATCTCTACGTAACTGCGATGCAGTCCCACTTCCTGCGGTAACATCCATTTTCCTCCATGAAATTGTGTATTGATCTCTCGTCCTGAGAGATGCGGTCTTTTACGCTCGAAATCGGTAAATGGGGTAATTTTTAGGTTAATTTCATAAAATTTGTTACAGTCAATCAGTGATGATCATTCGCTTTGTATTTTGCGTTACTGCTCAGTCTAGGATCAAAATCCATATTTAGTTTGTTCGTTTATTCTTGAACATTTTGTTTTGGAGCAGGGCTGGGTCTGCGTCGCGCAGCGGGACGGAGAGAGGCGCGGTTTGCATGTCTCTACCGTCCCTGCATGAACTGACGTGTTAGCGCAGCATTTTTGAGAATTTACGGAATGTGTCGTTGCCAGCTTCTTCGAGTGCCTGATAAACGAGCGTTTCGGTGTTGGTGACATAAACGTTAATGCCGTAATTCAACAGCTGATCGACAGCGTTTTTCCAATTGGCTTTTTTGCGGGACGCGATGGCATCCTGTGGAACGAAGATCGAGCGTTCTTCGTCTTCATCATCTGCGATCATGTCGATAATCGTCATTAAGACGCAAATATGGGCTTCAAGCCCGATCACGATGACCGTTTGGGGAAGGTGGGGCACGACTTGTTCACAGAAATTCTCGTCGCCGAGGCAAGAAAAGGCGATCTTTTCGATTCGGATCGCGTCTTTCAGTTTTTCTTTGAGACGCGGGTGGGTGGCGCCGAGCCCTGTTGGGTATTGCTCGGTGTAATATATCGATCCATTCACGTCCTTCATAAGTTCGATCAGGATCTCAGCGTTTTTAAGCATGTCTTCACGAACGTCTTCGGGAAGGGTGTTGAGAAGCTTCTCCTGCATATCAATGATGAGAAGCGCGCAATCGTCGTAATTGGGAATCATGGTGTGTCCTTGTAAAAGTGTCGTAAGAAAGAGAAACTGGGAAGAGGGCCCTGCCAGGAGAAGGGGTAGCGGCGTATTGTCGGGTCATTAAAGACGTGCCGTGATACGGCACGGTTTTAGTGATCCGACAATAGCCGCGTAGGGGAAGGCTTTCCCCTTCCAAATATCAGAAAAATAGGTGATTATTCCGTCACGTCCTGCGTTGAGACATTTGATTGGGCAGAGACGTCGGACAGGTCCGGGGCCTGAAATTGAATGGCTGTGTCATCTTTGAGGAGGATGGTCTTTGTACCGGCTGGCGGCATGAGGTCGAAGACTTGGGGGACGAAATCGACGTCCAGCGCGTAGGATTCGATACGCAGTCGAACGTCTGTTTCTTGTGGCTTCATGCGGAAAATGATTGTCTCCGGCAGTCGTATGGACGGACGCGGGCCTGCAGCGGCGCGGATATCCTCGTCGAGATCTTCGTCATCTTCTTCGGATGGTTCGTGGGACGAGAAATCCTCGGCTTCGAATTCGTACAGGGATTCGTCGCCGGAGACGATGGTCATTTTGACGAGGTCTCCTTGAGGATAACTGTAGAATACGTGCATTTGGCGGTCATCGGTAAGGTCGTAGATGAGTTCATAGGCACCGACGCGGGTATTCCAGACGTATTCGGGCGACTGGTTGGGGAGGATGGCTTCATCTGGGAACTGTGCCGTGAGGATGCGAAAGAGGTCGTGAGCCGAAAGGTAGAGCGGAAGGATCTTGGAGAGATTCTCGGGGGTGGCTTTTCCTGTAACGAACTGATCGTTGACGGCATCCAGGAGGGCAAAGGTGGAGCCGTTGGTCACGAGGGTCTCCATGGCTTTATCGAAGGCGGAGATGGTAACGCGCATTCGATCGGGGGCCTGGGCTGAAATAATGAAGTCGCGGCCGACGACGCGTTTGTGTGCTTTACCATCATTATAGTCGACTTTTGCGATGAGCCGGACGGTATTGGGGTGGTAGGCGAGTTCGCGCTGAGTGGAGATCTGCGAAGCGGCTTGTGTGGGGGATACGGCAGGTTCTTTGTGGGATGCGGCGCAGCCGAATGTGGTTATGGCGAGGCCCAGTGGAATGAGGGTTGAGCAGAGGCGCCTTTTGAAGCGATTGTAGTATGAATGTTTCATGGGTTCCTTTGAACAGACCGGTCAATGTGTGACCGGTGAAAAAACGATCATATAATTTGAGCGCGAAACCTCTAAAAGGTCAAGCAAATAACGATAACATTAACAATAGGCCTAGGCTGTGTGTGCTTGTTTGAAGTCTTGACAGAAAAAGCGAAAACAAGTAGTATCTTGTCGTTTATTTGGATTTCTTGCGGGGTACAGCGGTTGTTTGGACACCCGAATGTATATCTGCAGGTTAACGCAACTGAAGGAGTTACTTTTATGACTATGATTAGTGTGACCATTACCGATAAAGACGGTTCATCGACGACTCAAAATTTCGAGATTACTCCTACGAAAGAAGAAGTTTTGATTGGTCGAGTGAAAGGAAACGATGTCGTTCTTCCGAAAACGAATGTTTCGAAGCGTCATTCGCGTATTATCGTGAAAGAAGGTCGAGTCATTTTAGTGGACTTAAAGAGTACGAACGGGACCTTTGTGAATGGTCAGAAAATATCAGCGCCGCGCCCGATCACAGAGAGTGATAAAGTGTTTATTGGGGATTTTCAGCTTGAAGTGAAGCTTGTGGATGGCGGGGCGAGTGTGGCGCCGAATGTGGCGCCGATGCCGTCGTTCGGTGGCGTTCCTGGCATTGGCACGAGCCATACGGAATCGGGTCGTCCGCTTGGTGGTCTTCCTTCGTTGAATGGTGTTCCGAGTGTTGGCTCCGTTCCGCCTGGCGGTCCTGGTCTTCCTTCGCTTGGTGGCGGTGCACCTGTTGGTCCGGCGCCCTCGTTGGGGAATGTTCAGCCTGTGAGCCCAGCGGCGCCGAGTCTTGGCGGCCTTCCGCCTGTGGGTGGCGCGAGCCCGATGGGCCCTGGCGCTGGTCTTGGTGTGAATTCCGGCTTGGGCGTGGCGCCTGCGCCTGCGCCGAATCCTGGTATGTCGCAGTTGCCGATCGGTATGGGCGGCGGTCTTGGTGCGTCGCCGGTCGCGCCTGCAAATGTGAGTGCGCCTCATGGCATCGGCGGTTCCATGGCGCCGCTTCCCTCGGTTGCAGGGGCAACGCGCATTCCCGGCGTGCCGAACGTTCAGCCGACCGGTGAGTCTCAGAATTCGCTCAAACCCGCTTCGGAAGGCGTCATCGACAAATCGCTTCGCGCTTCCTCCGGCTCGTCCGTTGAGCGTCAGCTTGGTTCGAATGTGCCCAAAGCTGCCCGTAAAGAGGCCGCTGCTAAGATCGTGGCTTCTTCGTCTGTCTCTGCAACGTTGCCTGAAGAGATCATCGTGGACGATGCCCGTAATCCGCAGAGCGAAGCCCGTATGAAAGCAGCCCGTATCGTGATGGATGCCTATCTCGGGTCGATCGATTTCCAGGAACTCGTTAATCAGCAGTATCCGCCCGAACCTGCGGTTCAGGATAATTGCTATACGCAGCTCGCCAACATCGCGAATGCGAACCGTCCTCAGCTCGGTAATGTCAACGTCGAAGAATTGCTCGAGTTCCTCCTTCGCGAAGTCTGTGGTCTCGGCGCCATCGATTCCCTCATTGATGACGAAGCTGTGACCGATTTCACTGTCTATAATTTTGAAACGATCGTCGTGGAACGCGGTGGTCGTCGCGAGATCAGCGATCTTCAGTTCACGAGCGCGGATACGCTCTACCTTGCTGCTCGCCGTATTCTCTCCTTCCAGGGCCTCACCGAACAGGATGCTCCGGCTGTGAGCGAAGTGCGTCTCGGTGATGGCACTCAGATCCAGGTCGTGATGTCGCCGGTCTCAGTGGCTTCGACTTGCATCGTTGTTCGTAAAACTTGTCGTAAGTTTAATGCGTTGCCGGCGTTGGTTCAGCGCGAGGTTCTCTCCAATGAGATGGCCAAGTTCCTGCTTCTCTGCGTCAAGGCGCGTCGTAATATTCTTGTTGTCGGTGCCCAGGGGTCCGGCAGAACGAGCATTCTTAATGCACTCGGTTCTGAGATTCCCAACGGTGAACGCATCACGACGATCGAAAATTCTGCGATGATGTTGATGCCGCAGCTCTACGTC
>JAZUKH010000005.1:0-21472 GCA_045643185.1 Myxococcota bacterium
AGCGGGCTTTCTTCCGGCACACTGTCGTTTTGAACGGCTTTTTTCTTTTTGGCGGGCACATCCTGTGGGGCGACGGATTTTTCAGTCAGTTCGGGGGCTGGCGTCTCGCTTTTTGGGGTTACGGGCGGCGGATCGTCTTCGCCATTTCGGACGACGCGTTTTTCTTTTTCTATTTCACCCGGGATACTGCCAAAAACAGCTTTCTGCATGCCATCCAGAGCATTCATGGCTGCTTCGTAGCTGGTCAGGAGCGTAGTTTCGGAGATCGAATCCGGGTCTTTGAGCCAATTCAGTTCCAGTTCGATCTGATTTGCGAGCGTATTACAACGTGCGGCATCCAGTTTAGGCGCATTGAGTGCGGTGAACGTCTCGTTCAACAACTTTCGAATGCGGACTCGCCAATCTTTACCAAACTTCTTGCCTTTTTCTCTCAGGGCACGGTTGAGTTCAGCGGAGAGCGCTTCGATGGGTTGACTCATGGTTTAGGCCTGTGACTTTGTGGAGGGCTCAAATTGAGCGAGGTATTCGACGACGTTTTGCGGGAGGTCGGTATTTTCAAGTTGTCCGCCGTAGATCATGCTGGGCGTGACATTTTTTGCGTTGAGTTTGGCGCCACGCATATCGGAGGAATAAAGTTGAGCTTCGAGCATGATCGCGTCGGTGAAGTCAGCACCAGCGAGGTTTGCGCGCATCAAGCGCAGTTTGTGACAGTTCGCTGCTTTGAGGGATGCCGACGAAAGGTTTGATTCGCTCAGTTCGCTGTCAGCCCAGACGGATTCGTCCATTTGTGCGCCCGCAAAATTGCAGGATTTGAAATAGGTATTCATGAAACACGCGTGGACAGCTTTGAGCATGGGCATGCTGGCTGGGGCGTGCGCGTAGGCACCTGTGAGAATGGCATCGTTGAGGGACGCAGCCGTGAAGTCAGCACCTGAGAGCACGCAGGCCGTCAGATTGGCACCACTGGCATCCGCCGTACTGAATTTGGTTTCAGTCAGATTTGCTTCTTTGAGTTTGGCGTGCGAGAGGTTCGCGCGTTCAAAATGGGAGCGGATCGCGGTGACTGCGGACAGATCGGCTTCGGTCATTTGAGCGTCTGAGAAATCGGCGTCATTGATGGCAGCCTTGTTCCAGCTGGTTTTTTTGAGCGAGGCATGCAGTGCTTGAAGATTGTTGGCTTTGGCGTTTCCGAAAGCGGCGAAGTTTGCGGTTGCCTCGTTGAATTTTGTGTTTGTGAGCGTGGCGTTTCGGAAGTCGGCGTTTGAAAGGTTTGCGCGGGAAAAATCGGCGCCATCAAGAGCCGCAAAGCTAAAACGTGCGCCACGCGCGTTTGTGTCAGCGCAGTTGGCCTCGGTGAGGTCGGCGCCTTGAAAGTCAGAGCCGGAAATGTCGGCGGAGGCAAGTTGAGCGCCTTTCAAGTTGCTTTGATTTAAGAAAGCGCTTTTGAGCGAGGTGCCGGCGAGCGTGATGCCGGAGAGGTTGGCCGATTCGAAGTGAACTCGGTCGAGGTTGAGAGCACCGAGTTCGATGCCAGAAAGGTTAATTCCGCGCAGATCCAGGCCATTGGTGATCTCTTCGACACGGGCAAAACCGACGAGGAGCTCAGGCCAGCGTTTGTCGCCTGCTTTGAGGGCATCAATGATCTGTAAGCGTCTTCTCGGTCCATCCGCCGTCAACCAACGAAATCCAAGATCAATCACGTTCACGTTGTCCACTCCTTATTCGAGAGGCTGCGCTTTGCCGCCAAACCGCTTAAAAAATGCCGACTAAATTTAACACAACGGCGATCTATCTGCAAATATAACGCGGTTTTGGTCACTCAATTTGGTTGCTGTTCACCTGGGAATCACAATTTGTTTTAGATTTTGCGTTGATCCTTGACCATTTTGTCTTTGAACAGGCCTAGGCCTGCGGCACGCAGGGGAACGTTAGAGACAACGCAAGCAGACTGGCTTGGTCGTGATCTCAAATTTGCTCTGTATAAACAGGAATGCGGGCAAATTTGTTTCGTTTGGTGTGGTGGGGCGTGTTTGCAGAAACCAGCTTTGGCAGGTCTCTGCAAACGCAAAAAACTGGTCGTGTTATTTGCCGTAGATCAGGCCGACGCGTTCGAATTCGAATGCGACGAGCATTTTGCCTGGTGCGCTGATCTCTTCAACGATGCCGATGCCGTATTTGGGGTGGCAAATACGGTCGCCGACCTGATAGCCGCGGCCTTTGAGACTGTACGTCTTGGTCTCGCCGCCGTTGTGCATGACTCGTGACGTGATGGCTTTGGGCTCAACCGTTCTTGGTGATTTTGGCGCTTTGGGTTCGCGCGTCGAGCTTGAACCGGTGGCGGTTGAGGTGCTACGTGTTGTCGTTCTTGTGGGGGACGCATTGCGATGCGTTGAAACCGCCAAAAAAGTCTTGGTCGATCGAAGCGACGTCAGGTCTTTTTCGGGAAGCGGTTTGAATTTGTGGACATTGTGACAGGTCTTGCACTCGACCTGGTCAAGGTGACCCTGGCTGACCGAAAAAATGGTGTGCAGACGAGCACCGCCGCATTTGCTGCAATAGCCTTCGCAGTCTTTACAAATGGCGCTGTTGTCGAAATTGGTGTCTTCTACAAAAAGCAGTGTGGATTCGGGTTTATTCTCTAAGCTCATGGGATTTCCATAGAACGGTTCAGAATGCGTAACGAAGTTGCTTTAGACACATCCTGAAACCTGGTTGGCGATCGCGGACGTTTCCGTCGGCTTTCCTCTCGAAAAGCGGCGCGCCTTCTACAAATCACGCGCTATTTTATCAAGCCAAAATCGAGAAAAGTTAAAATTATTAGGGCTTGCGAAAAAAAGCGTTTTGTGAATGGGCTCGTGTTGTCGGCTTGTTCCTGCTCAGAAGTGGGGTGCGATCAGCCGTAAATTAAGAAAAACGCGGCGCGTATTGACCGAGCGCAGAGCCGTCCGGTTTGGGCGGCTCCAGCGAGGGAGAAGCGACGCGGGCGCGGCGTATGAAATAGCCGCGCCTAAAAAATAGGCAATTGGATAGCCCATCTGGGGTGTAACAAAATTTCACGTTTTTGGCGGTTTTCGATTGAGCGAACTATCACACTATAATAGACTTATTGCCCCAAATATTGAGACATCGGTCGTCTGTTGCGTTTGATCGCGAAGAGATGGTCATGGAATTCTTAGAAGAGGAAAACGATGCGAGTACGTTCCCGTGAAAAAGTTTGTGCCGTCGCGTTGATGGGGGTGTGCGTGAGCCTGGTGTCGTCGGTGTGTCTGGCTGGGCCTCCGGCGATCTGGCCAGTGCCAGGGTGTTCCAAAATCACGAGCTCTTACGGGCCACGCGGCACGACAGGTTACGTTCATTCGGGCGTGGATATCTCATGCGGTAAAAACGAGCCTGTCGTGGCGTCGGCTGCGGGCAAGATCGTTGGCAAGACCTTGTCGAAGGGCCAGTGCAAATACGATAGCAATGCCGGTACGTGCCCGAGCTGTGATAACAGCAGCGGTAACTCTCTGACGATTGATCACGGCGACGGCTACAAAACGGCTTATCTGCACCTGCAGAAATTTATGGACGGCATGGAGATTGGCGCGACCGTCGAATGTGGTCAGCAGATCGGTGTCATGGGCACGACGGGGTGTTCGACCGGAAATCATACGCATTTTATGGTCTACGTGAACGGCTCGAAAACAAACCCGGTGAATTACGTTACATACGACAAAAATACGTGTGTCTGTGTACCTAAGGCGGAAGTCTGTGATGGCGTGGACAATGACTGTGACGGCGTCGTTGATGAAGAATTTGTGTGTGAACCGAGCGGTGAGACGACGTATCAGTCGATGAACTACGATTTTCAGAATACGGACGTCGACGGGGATGGTTATGCCGATCTTTGTGCGCGAGCTTCGGTCGGCATTGTCTGTGCCTGGGGCTCCGCGGGCAATTTTTCGTCATTTGAGCTCGTCAAGGAGCTTTCGAACGACAACGGTTGGGGCGACGAGTCGAATTACGCGACGATCCGTTTTGCCGACATCAATGGCGACGGCAAAGCTGACCTGTGCGGTCGCAGCGACACGACGATCGACTGCTGGCCCAGTACGGGACGTGGCTTTGGAAATGCGGTCAAAGGCCCGTCGATGGCCGATGCTGATGGCTATAACCAGGTCAAATACTTCTCGACGATTCGTTTTGCCGATATCAACGGCGATAAGAAAGACGACGTTTGCGCGCGATTTAAGGATGGTTATAAGTGTTATCTGTCGACGGGATCTGGCTTTGATTCGTCGGCGATCTCCACGGGCGAGATGAGCGACAGCCAGGGCTGGGGCGAGGAGAAGTATTATGCGACTGTGCGCGTGGGGGATGTGAACGGCGATGGTAAGGCCGACGTCTGCGCGCGTGGCATGGTCGGCATGCGTTGCTGGCTATCGACCGGTTCCGCATTCAGCAAGGATTTTACCGCCGTGGCGTGGAGTAATACCAACGGGTGGGAAAACGGCATTTATTTCAAGACGATCCGCATGATGGATCTCAACGGTGACGGCAAAAAAGACCTTTGTGCGCGCGATGACCAGGGGCTCGTTTGCCACCTTTCCAACGGCTCGAGTTTCGGAAACGCCATTCGTGGTCCCCAGTGGAGCGATAGCTATGGCTGGAACGACTATGACAACTACTCGACCATCATGTTTGGCGATTTGAATGGGGATGGTAAGGACGACGTTTGTGCGCGAGCCAATGCCAACCTGACGTGCAGTCTGTCGACGGGCAGCGGTTTTGGGGCTTCCTACGATATTGCAGATCTCTCAGACAGCAAAGGCTATAACAAGCCTGCTCAGTATCGCACGATCCGCATGGGTGACGTGAACGGCGATGGCCGCGCCGACGTCTGTGCGCGCAGTAACGAAGGCGTGCGTTGTTACCTGTTCAATGGCAATGGCTTTGATGCGGCTAGTGTTGGGCCTGAATGGTCGGATGCCAACGGTTGGGGCTCGCCGCAATACTACTCAACTTTCCGCTTTGGTGGACCGCTCGGCGCCCCGTGTAACACGCGCGAAGAAATTTGTGACGGCAAAGACAATAACTGCAATGGCCAGGTTGACGAAGGCGACGTCTGTAAACCAGTCTGTACGCCGGCGAACGAGGTCTGTGACGGCGTGGATAACGACTGCGACGGACAGATCGACGAAGACGATGTCTGCAAGCCTGTCTGCGTGCCCAGTGACGAGATCTGTGACGGTAAGGACAACGACTGCGATGGCGAGGTCGATGAAGGCGACGTCTGCAACATGTGCGAACCCACGGTCGAAGTTTGCGACAACATCGATAATGACTGCGACGGTGAGATCGATGAAGACGGTGCCTGTACCTGCGTGCCGAGCGAAGAAGTCTGCGATCACAGGGATAACGACTGCGATGGTGAGACCGACGAAGGAAACGTCTGCTGTACGCCCGAAGAAGAAGTTTGCGACAGCATCGATAACGACTGTGACGGCGTGATCGACGAAGACGACGTCTGCGACCATTGCGAGCCTCAAGAAGAAGTTTGTGATGGCAAAGATAATGACTGCGACGGCGAGATCGATGAAGGCGATATTTGTTACAACGACTTCGGCTATGAAGATCAGAACTACTACGGCGGCCAGGTCCTTGATGGCTGCGAATGCTCGCTTGGCCAAAAATCGCACGCGCCTTCACCCGTCATGGCATTGCTGGCGCTCCTTGGACTAGCCGGGGCTGGTTTCCTACGAAGACGAAAACGTTAATTTCTGACCATTAGGCATCACGAAATCCGCGTTTTGACTTCATCTCACAAGTTCCTGAATCGAAACGCGGATTTTTTTTTCTAAACATGGAGGTTTTATGAATGCATCGAGTGCGGAAAACGCATCGTTGAATGCCGAGCAACTTGCTGCGGCCTCATACACCGGTCGAAATCTGCTGGTCATTGCAGGGGCGGGCAGTGGCAAGACACGAACGATCATTGCGCGTGCCAAATATCTGATCGAGCATGGCGCTGATGAAAGCCGCATCCGGCTGCTTTCGTTCACCCGCAAGGCTGCGGAAGAGATCGTTTCCCGCATCGTGTCTGAGGTCGGCGAACTTTCACAAGGGCTGCTCAAAGGTCAGACGTTTCACTCGTGGTGCTTTGAGATCATCAAATCCAATCCGCAGTACTTTGCTCAGTCGGATTGGACGCTGCTCGTGCCTGAAGAAGTCGAGCAGTGCATCGGATACGTGCGTGGTCTGTGTGTGCCCGATGACGCCCATTGTCCGACGAATCACGATATAGCAGCCATTTTGAGCCGCATGCTCAACACGCGCTGCAAGTTGACGCGCGCCATGCGTTTCGTGCTGCTCGATTGCGACGATGACGGCACCGAGGAAAGCAATGCCGATCCCATCTTCCTCGAAAAGAAACATTATGTGCAGTGCGTCATTGAGCGTTTTAACGAGTATAAAACAGATCATCGCTACATCGACTATGACGATATGCTCGAGATCGTAGCTCAAACCATGTCCGGCGATGAGGCTGCGCGTGACGAGATCTCTGCGCAGTTTGACCACATTCTTGTGGATGAAATGCAGGATACGAACCGCCTTCAATACGATGTACTTGCCAATTTTACTGAAAAGAGCCACTTGTTTTGTGTCGGCGATGACGCTCAGTCCATCTATGCGTTTCGTGGTGCGGATTTCAACTCGATTCACCATTTCACAGAGGTTATTCCCAATTCGGAGATCTATCGCCTTGAGACAAATTACCGTTCGACGCAGGCGGTTTTGGATCTCTCAAACTGGCTTTTGACGACGTCCTCGCTCGATTATCACAAGCACATGCACGCGGTTCGCGGGCAGGGCGTCAAGCCAACCGTCGTGAACTGGACGTCTTCGGTCGATCAGGCGACTGATATCGCGATGCGCATTCAACGCGCCGTCAACCAAGGGGAACACTATTCGGACCACATGGTGCTTGCACGACGCGGTTTTGAGCTCGACGAAGTTCGTCGCGCCTGTATTTCCCGTAAGATTCCCGTTCAGGTCTTTGGCGGCATGGAGTTGATGAAGTGCGCGCACATTCTCGATTTGCTGACCTCGTTTCGCATCGTTGCCAACTATCTCGATGAACTCGCCTGGGTGCGCTTTTTGAAGTGTTTTCGCGGTTTAGGCGATGCGACGACCTCGATGATCGTCAAATTCCTGTCGCAGTGTGGTTCGTTTGAGGATGCCCTGCGGACGCTCAAAGAACGTTGTCCTCGTCCTGAACCCGTTCAGACGTTGTTGGCCGTTCATGAAAATGCCGAACGTCCTGCCGAGGCCGTGAGCGCGGCGCTCGGGTTCATGGAGGCAGGCTTGAGCGCCCGTTACAGCTCGAATTGGCAGTATCGTCGGCAAGATTTCGCTTCTCTTCGCGAACTCGCCACGGAGGCGCCGTCGGTCGAGCTCTTCGTCGCGCAATACATGCAGGAAAATCCGCTTTGGACGGTCGAGATGAACGAGTTGGAGACGCCGACCGATGTCGTGACGTTGAGTACGGTCCACTCGGCGAAAGGTCTCGAAGCCTCCAACGTCTATGTCATCAACGTGTCGCAGGGAAAATGCCCGGATGCTAAATCGTTTAGCCGCGATGCCATCGAAGAGGAACGACGTTGTCTTTATGTCGCCATGACGCGCGCCAAAGATACGCTCATTCTCTATCGAAAATTGTTCAGTGCGGCTCGTGGCCATGGTTTGCTCGATGATCCCACGTCCAACGATCGCTATTTTCTGACCACCATGCCTGGGGCTTTGGTCACCGAAGAGACGATTCACAAAAACGGTTTTGTCGCCTCATCGGGCGCCAGTTCTGCGCCCTGTCTGCGTAAACCCATTAAGCCGCGCCTGAATTTTGATTGATCTGTTTAGATTTTGAGGGGGAAGTCTCCCCCTACGCGTCTATTTTTCCCATGATGCTGCGTCGCATCATGGGAAAAATACGCCGCTACCCCTTCGCCTGGCGGGGCCTTGGTCGTTTCGTGAAAATGAAAAAGCGCCGTACCAAATGGCACGGCGCGAAGGTTGGGAACGCGCTGACATGGTGCAGCGCGACGAATGGATCATTTCAATTTCATGTCGGGCGTCCAATTGTCGATGACCGTCACCTGGTTGACGTTGCCCAACAGGTTGGCGAAGCCGCCAAAAAGTTTGGAGGCGATGCCTTTTTGGTTGTTTTCGTCAGCACGAAGCTGTGTGTTGAGGATCTGCCCCTTTTTGCCTTTATGCAGTTCGGGGTATTTCAGATTCATTTTGATGCGTTGAATTTTGTCGTTTTGCCAAAGCAGAATCGAGATCGTGCTGTCCGTGTCAATGGCTTCGACGATGCCGATCTGCGTATGCCAGTCATTCCAGCGTCCGTCGTGGTTGCGGTCATAGGCATTATGGAAGAAGACCAGGTCGCCAATGGCCGGTTTGGTGTTTTGATACACGAGTTTCTTGCTAAACGCGTACTGGTAGATCTCACTGATGGTCGGCGTTCTGCCGTTGACCGCTTTCGTGAGGTCGACCTGATTAACAAGGTAAACGGCCATGACGTATTGCATGGCAAGTGAGGACGGGGTAAGGGCAGGCACTTCATCGGCTTTGTTTGTCGATTTGGTGTTGTTATTGACGGCTAACTGCGTGTTTGATGGTTTTGTCTCCGTCTTGGGCGCGACATTGGCTTTGGCGTTCGTTGCTTTTGGAGCATTCGTCGCGTTGCTCGTCTTTGCCACGGTGTTTTCGACGGGCTTTTTGTTAGCGGGTGAAACGACGTTATGCGTTTTTGCCGGTTCGTTCACGTCGTTTTGGTTCGTTGCCGTTTCTGCTTTCGCCACGGTGTTTTCGACGGGCTTGTTGGACGCTTCGACGGGCTTGTTCGTGGGTGATTCAACAGCCTTGGCGAGTGTGTTTTCGTGAGGAGCGGGTTCAGTCTGGTCGTTACTGGGGACCACGGTCGGCATTTCAACAACGGGCTGTTTTTGTGCAACTGGGGCGTCGGTCGCAGGAAGTTGCTGCGGCGGTTCGGTGAGGTCAGAAGACTCGGCTTCGCGGGGCGTCGTTTCCTGCACGGTCGTGGGTTCGAGCTTGGCCAACAGAGCTTCAGCAACGTTGTCGTCGTCATTGGGCATCACGACTTCGGGCGTTTCAGCCTTGGATGCGGCCAGAAGAATGGCATCAATATTGACCGCCTGGTTATTGGCGTTTTCGTTTGTCTGAGCCTGGATTGGCGCGGGATCGCCGATGATTGCACCAACTTCTTCAAGGGCTTTCATGGCGGCAAAAATGTCGTCATCCGCTGACGTTGGGGCGTCTTTATGGCTGCCCTGATAGGCGAGGAGTTCGTCGTCTTGCCATGACTGCGAGAATGCTGTGGCAGGTGAACAGAGAGCGAGCAGAGCTAAGGCTCGCGTAATAACCTGCAACGTTTTATTTTTCGTATTCATTCTGTACCTCACGATCGACGCGTTCCTGTGCGTCGGCATGTTTGCTATAACGCGTGGCTGAAGAATCACGAAAAATTTGGGGTATCGACGAGGTTTAGGGGTTGGGTGGTTACAGCTTAGTCAGGATCATAATCTGTTTTAGTATGTTCGTTTATTCTTAATATGTTTTGGAGCAGGCCTGGGCCTGCGGCGCGCAGGGGGACGGAAGAGACGCGCGGTCCGCACGTCTCTACCGTTCCCCTTGCAACCCCCAAGCGCTCTAACGTCGCGGCTGATATGCAGCCGCACGTTTTATCTTTTGATTTATTTGATCTCCTTGATCAAATCTAAAAAGCCCATCGCTTCGCGTTTTTGATCAAATTCTTCCCAGCTTTCACGCGTTGCCTGGGGCACAAAATTCGGACGACCTGCATAGCTAAACAACTCAGAGGCCCTCAATTTATTTTGGTCGACCTCGCTAAATCCCCCTGACCCGGAAAACTCGTGATGACCGCAATCAAATTGCGCCATAACCAGCTCAAGAAGCGCTTTGGAATACTCAGAATCGAGTTTAGGCAACGAATAACGTTTCACGCCGAACTTGTCGCAATCAACGTGAACCAACCAAGTTGGCTGTGGCAACCGGGCAACCGCCAACACAGCCTGAGTAAACAACGCCTGGCGCTTCTTCAACTTGCCGACCATAAACATCGTATCATCGTCGCACAGTCGCGCTAACACACCTTTGAGAACATATCTGGCTGACGGCTCCACGAATGGGTCGAGCACCACGCGCCTCACTTCGCCCAATTCAACAGACGGCGCGTGTTGAACCACCTGATTGATCACCCTCGCCTCGTCATCCAAGACATACACAAAACCCTGTTTATGCTGCCCGACCAAGGCTTCAACATGCATCAGTATCTGTTGAAAACGAAGCCTATCCTGTTGACGTTGGTGTTGCGCATAAAACCCGGCAGGAAATACGCCCTGACACTGCAGATTTTTGGTGATGTGGTCATAGTCAACCATGATCTCCGCTAACGCCGAATCTTTATCTTCAAACCGAATCAACACGTTGTTGAGCAGATCTCGGATGAGCCCAAACGTCTCAAAATGCCCCGATACCCTTTGCAATTGAAAGGGTTCCGATGCTTTGAGGCGCATCGTCGCCGGCAACGTCTCTTCGTAGTCTACGATGCCGAATCGCACATTGCGATAAACACGCCCCGGATCTTCCAAAAAATCGGCGAAATCCTTAAAACTAAACGGAATGATTTCGTCGTTCGCGTGTTCCGGCCCCCCACACGACGGCTGCATGCCTTCATGAAAGAGTTGCTGACACACGGTATTGAAATTTTCTGGGGTCATATTGGCTTTATAGACACCCATTTCAGCCGTCAACTGGGTTTTATCGTCGTTCGCGTTTTGACCGATACTCTGCTGAACAACATTTTTTATGTTCTTAAACGCTTCGATGCGCATGCGATCGATTGGTTCACGCACATTGGGAATAAGGCCAAAATCCTCATCATCGCCCGATCTAGTCATTTGCCGCAGAATATCGGACACAAAGATGGCTGAACGATCCGCAATGTTGTTGCGGATTTCCACATAACTTTTGTTTTGTTTGCGCCAAAGGTCACGCTCACCGATGTCGAGCGCACAGGTGCACAAATACAGTCGTTCCGTGGCATTGTCGAACCACTTGAGAAAGGCGTTCGCATCAATATCGTAGCGTGAAAAACGTTCGAGTGACTTCTGACGCTGCGCTTTTGACGGAAAATTCTCGTTTTCCAGCGCCATCATAAAGACGACAGGCGATGTTTGGATATCGCCAGTCAGCGGACGGATCTGCACGCCACCGAGCATCTGACCAGGGTACGACTGACTCAGTTTCCCAGCAATGATCTTGAGCAGCGGCAAAACCTCGTCGAGGGTGTGCGCAGCCTCGACCGGGCGCGCAACCAGGCTGTCGGGCTGATCAAGAAACGCATAAGACGGCCAAGTCGAGCGCATGCGCTGACGAATCGCACGCATTTCTTCCTCGCGATTTGCCGCGTCGGTATTGATCCACGCGTCTAAAAACGTGTAAAGCACGTTTTGCCAGTCAGTCCACGACAAGTTGGCGGCGCGCAGCCCCTCGATATCGCGAAACAGTGCTCGAACACGCGCCAACCAACGCACACAGACATCGCGCACACTCTCGTCGACTGGCGGAAATGCCTGAGACGGGCTCGTTACATGGTCTTGCGCAAAACCAAGTGCAACGCGCCTCATCCCCTGTTTCCAAGTATAGACTTCGCCTTCATCAGGGTCGTATTTAAGATAATCCTGTTCCTGGCGCGTCGACGCGTCAAAGTCATGCAAAATGCCATAAGCATCGACCCAGCGCGTGATCGCGTCGACGTGTTCCACGAACGCCTCTTCGACGATGGCTGGTTGAAACATCCAGTTAAGTACGGCTGGACGCGACCAGTCGCCACTCAGCAACGGAATGAGTGCCTCCAGTGCGTCATAGCACGATGCCTGGTTCGTATTGAGGATCCCACGAATATTCGCCTGAATGTGTCGTTGCTGAAGCGCCGATTGCAGGAATGAGGCGTAGGCGGCCGACACGTTACTGGGAATCAAAATCGTGATTTCATCGACACTTTCGACGACTTTCTTATTAAGAATTTGAACGATTTCATCAGCGACCCAGGCGACGGATTCACGTGGCGTTTCAAAAGCACGCACCTGCAATGATTCGTCGAACTTTATCTCGCGGGTTTCTGCCTCTGTCAGCTTGATCGTCTGGCATTGAAGTTGATGCAACGCACAGAGTTTGTCGATCTGACTGACGGCGTTAACACAGGGATTACTTTTCATCCACTCCGGATCAAGCGGCAGGTGGAGCGACACGTCTTTGACGTTGTATCCCTTGGTAAGATATTCGACCATCGCGGCACCAACGCACTGCGAAATGCGTCCACAACGCTCGACGAGACTGTTATGGTTTTTCCACCAATTCGACAGCGGCAACGCCGAGTCGCTATCCGCGACATCGTCGTCCAATTCGACGCTCGACACGCTCAAATTTGCAACAGAGTTACGCACGTTACGCACGCCCGTCTTACAGTCAGTCCAATAGCCTTCACACGGACTGAACGTCAGGATCGTGAAGTGATGCAGTTTAGCCTCGTTTGAACACGCTTTTTCCTCGTGTTTGAGCTGTTCGATCAGTCGTTCCAAAAACATCTGTTCGAAACGCCCGAGTGGCTCCGGGTCAAACCAAAAAACGTGGTGCGGCATAAAGTTAAGGACCGTACCGACTTTGCGCTGAAAAATATCGAACGGCAAATGCAACTTCACGTGGTAAGTGCTTTCGACATATTCCAGGATCCGTTGCACGAACCAGCCCGCGTTCGTGCGACAAAATCGAGCCCAGTTCTCGTGATCGTTTGAAGCGCGCGTAGCCTTGACATTGGCGTAGATGGCTTTTTCGAGCTGAGCCGCACGAGCCTCGAGCCGCGTCATACTTTCTTCGCTCAACGAACCATCGTCCTGCAACCGGACATCCGGCAACTGACCTTGCTTGGCCAACTCAAGCAAAGCCGCAAAAATGAGGTTGCGCTTCAAAATGACGACGTCCCCCTGCGACATCATTTCGATGAACTGCTCGATGGACACGAAGCGCAGCCCTGTCGTCACGCCGACCTGACCATTTTGCCCGCGTGAGGCGCAGATCTTGAGTCTCAAATAATCCGCCGTGGCAGATGATGGCACAATGATGACGGCCGGCGCATCAAACAACGAGCGTTCGTCCGTCACATGATTCAAAATACTCGTCAAGGCCGTCGTCAGAACGTCAAAACGATTTGAGAAAAAGATAGTTGTCGGCATGACTTAGCTCAACCATGATTACGGCTGTAAAAACATCGCGTCGCCGTAGCTGTAGAACATGTAACCTTCCTGAACGGCGGCTTTATAAGCAGCCATGGTATTTTCGTAACCAGCAAAGGCAGCGACCAACACGATCAACGTCGAACCCGGCAAATGAAAATTCGTGATGAGCGCATCAATAATACCGAACTTGTAGCCTGGTTTAATAAAGATATTGGTGTCGTATTCGCCCGGCACGACTTTCTGGAAACGCGAATACTGGTCTTCGAGACTTCGCACAACGGTCGTCCCAACGGCGATGACGCGTCCACCCTGTTTTTTGGTATTTTCGATGGCCTGAGCGAGTTTTTCGGAAACGACGTAGTGTTCCGTGTGCATGACGTGTTGATCGAGGCGCTCGGTCTGAACAGGTCTGAACGTGCCCGTACCGACATCGAGGCGAAGACGTTGAAAATCAACGCCTTTGGCACGGATCTTTTCGATGAGTTCATCGGTGAAGTGCAACCCAGCCGTAGGCGCTGCGACGGCGCTACCAGTTTTGGCATAAACGGTCTGATATTGCGCTGTATCACTCGCATCGTAGAGCGGATCACCCATCGTTTTTCGACGTTTGACGATGTAAGGCGGCAAAGGTAGCTGACCGATGCGATCGAGGATCTCAAGCACGGGCTCGTCACCCAGGAATTCGCAGTGGCACAGTGACGAGCGTTCCTCGCTGTCACGTGAAAGACGCACGCGCACCGAGTCGTCCCCCACAGCGGTCAAAACTTCGTCGGGCTGAACGTGGCTGCCCTTAAACAGGCATTCGTGACGGCGACCGAGTGCCGCAGCATCGTCGGTCAACAACACTTCGACGATGCCCCCTGTCTCGCGTTGAACGAAGAAACGCGCTTTTTGAACAGAAACGTCGTTGACGACGATGCAGTCACCGGGGTTGAGCATATCCACGATGTCGCGGAAGATCACGTGTTTGAGTTCAGTGCCGTGAACGCACAACAGGCGCGCAGCGTCGCGCGGTTCTCGCGGATGCGTGGCGATCTGTGTCTCGGGCAACTCGAACTCGTAAGTCGATTTCTGGTTAAGATCCAACATAATCAATGGTTCCAAAAAAGTGAGCTGTCAGCAATGCTGACTGAAGATAATTAACTGACAAAAAAAGCTCTTTCAGTCACCTGAAAGAGCTTTATTTCTTAGAAGCTCAGCTTCGGATTACTTTTTCTTGAGATCAGCGAAGAGGGAGCCGAGGCTGTTGAAGGAGGCGTTTTCATTGTAGTTTTCGCCTTCTTTCTCTTTGCGAGGCGCGCGGGCACGACGATCTTCGCGCGGACGTTCGTCACGGGGACGATCTTCACGGGGAGCGCGAGGTTTACGAGCTGCAGGCGCAGCGGCTCTTTCTTCATCGGTCTTGGTGCAAAGCGTCAAACGTTTGCGATCGGCGTCGATGACGATGATCTTCGCGGTGATGCTGTCACCTTTCTTGGCGTTTTCGAGGTCTTTCGTGGCGGCACCAATTTCGGATTTCGGCAGAAGTGCGGTGATGTGGTGATCGAGACGAACGAAAACACCAAAATCGGCGGTGGATTCGACGGTACCGGTCACTTCCTGACCAACGGCATAGAATTCGTTGATCTTTTCCCAGCCGCTGTTGTCGTTGTTGCTCGAAGCAACGCGACCCGCCAACTGGATACGGTGTTCAACAGGATCGATGCTGAGGACTTTGACTTCGATGTCATCACCAGCTTTGATGGCGTCTTCAACGCGCGTACCGCGTTTGAGGCCCATCTGGCTGACATGAACGAGGCCTTCGATGCCCGGAGCGATCTCGACGAAGGCACCGAACGTAGCCACGCGAACGACTTTACCGGCCATGGAAGCACCAACTTTGATGTCGGCGATCGCCGCATCAAACGGATCTTCTTCAAGGCGTTTCATGGAGAGAGAAAGTTTGGAACCTTTGTCGGTCTTTTCGATCTTGAGAACTTTCACGCGGACATCCTGCCCAACGGAGAGCAATTCTTTGGGATTGGAGATGCGCTGATAGGAGATCTCGGAGACGTGGACGAGGCCTTCGACACCGCCGATATCAACAAAGGCACCGTAATCCTGGATCGAAACGACTTTGGCGTCACGGATATCGCCGACATTGATCGTAGCGATCACTTCTTCACGGGCAGCACGATTTTCGTCGTCGAGAAGCGCAGTACGTGAAAGGACGATGTCACGACCTTTTTTGGCGTATTTGCTGATTTTGAATTCGAGGGTCTGACCGACAAATTCTTCGGCGTTTTCGACTTTGCCTTTCTGGATCTGCGAAAGCGGGCAGAAAGCGCGGTGACCATACACGTCGAGTTCAAAACCACCTTTATTGACGGCTTTGACGCGAGCTTTGACGCTGAGACCGGCTTCATAGGCTTCTTCGAGGGCGATGCTGCCGGCGAGTTTGTTGGAGCGGGAAAGTTTGATACAGCTGCCATCGAAGCCGATGATTTTGGCTTTAATGGTGTCGCCCACAACGTGAGAGACTTTGCCATCATCCGGGTTCATGAGTTCAGAGACCGGAATCATCGCTTCAGCTTTGGCGCCGATATTGACGTACGCTGAATCCGTACCGATCTGAACAATCACGCCCTCAACGGTCATCCCCTTTTCGAATTGTTTTTCACCAACGGATTGTTCCTGAACGGATTCCTGGAACATTTTGCCGAAATCTTCTTCGACATCGTTGTTGTTTTCAGTGACCGTTTTAATTTCGTCGGACATCATAATTGACTTACTTGCTCCATTCTTTAGCCCAGTATTGGGCTGACCATGCCCGGAGACATTCCGGGACTTTAAAAAACTGTCAGAACGTCTGACAGGCCGAAAACACGTAACCTTTCTCAACGTGAGAAAGGCCTAAGACTTATTTGAGCTGCGAGAGGACCTCGCTAAGTTCCCATTTTTGCGCATCGTTCATGCGACTTTTAAGCGTGATCTGTGCCTGCGCAAACTCGTCGAGCGCCTTTTGAACATTTGGTGAAGCGTTTTTTTTGGCTTTCAAACGCTGTTCCTCGTTCATGTCCAGAAAAGCACGATTCAGGGAATTGATATCTTCGGCAATGCGTTTCTTATTCTGTTCGACATACTGTCGAACCGCCTCAAGCGTCACAGCTGGATCAGCATCGTTTTGACGCATGATCTTCGTCAACGCATTCAGGGTATGAATATACGCAGCTTCTGGGGCGTTTTCCGAAACTTCAGACGTTTGCTGCGTCTCTGACTTCGATGCGCACCCAATACAAAGCACGCACGTCAAAACCATCACAACCAAACGCTTCATCAATTCTCTAAACCCTCTTCTCCCAAATTTGCGAGCATTCACAAAAACACGCTTCATTTTGCCCCGTTCTTCTTTTTCTGTCAATCCAAACGAAACGCGAATTTACACACCAAGTTACGCTGATAACGCCACGACTGACGCCACACGATGCAACATCGTATCTGTGTACGCAATTTTACAAAAAAAACTTGCAACATTTGAAGTTTTTATTCATAGTCGCTTGGCTGTCTTTGGGGGATAAAAATTTCTGGAGGTTTTATTCATGAGCATTGCCCAAAATATCAGACGTTATCGCGAATCTCAATCGATCTCACTCGATCAGTTTTCAAAAATGACGGGTTTGACGATTGCCGATTGCATCAATATTGAAGCGGGTCAGCGTCCTTTGACTTCCGCTGAAATCCAAACCGTGTGTAATGCGCTCGTCATCTCCGTCGACGATCTCATTGCTGAACCAGCCACAGAACCACAAAACGGGGCTTCTGTCGTCATGTCGTTCAACGAACTTCAGAACCTTCTTGGCATGATGAACGATAAATAAATTCGTTTGAACCGATTTTTTAAAAGCGCGCCCCACAAGGCGCGCTTTTTTTGTTTTTCGCCATGACGTGTTAAACATGGGCTTTGTTTTATTGATGTTCGCAGGGATGCGACGCCAAAAAAGGTCACGCAGGGATGCAGGAAACGAGCGAAAACAAGCGGAAACGCGCAAAAACAGATGCCGTCGGCAAAACGGTCGCCGAGAAAAAATACCCGGGCGATCGCAAAACAACCAACGGCTCAAAGACCAACGCCTCCAAGTCGGTCGCCGCCTCTGACGCTCAACCCAAATCAACAACCAGACGCCAAAAAGCGTCGAGCGCCACACGCGCTGACAAGTCCGCCAAAGCTGCACGACTCGCCAAAACCAACGCGACAAAAGCCACAGCGGATCGCGCGCGACAAAATGCTCGTCGCACCAGCACCAGATCACACGAAAAGGACTCGCACGCCTACGACATGTTCATTGCCGCAGTCCTCATCGTGCTGAGTGCCATCATCTTTTTGATGATCTTCACTTTTTCGGCCAAAGACCTGCTGCCCGATGCCGAAGCCTCACTCAACATCTTTGGTCACGTCGGAGCCTGGATCGGCAACATCATGCTCAAATTATTTGGGCTGACGAGCTTCTGTTTTCCGGCCATTTGCCTGTTCAAAGGCCTCACGACGTTTCTGGGCAAGCCACTGGACGTCAAACCAACGGAACTCGTGGGTCTGACCCTGCTTTTGATCGCGGGTTCGCCGCTCATGGAAGTGTGCCTGCATGGTCAGAGCGTTTTGGACCACGCACCGGGCGGCGCGCTTGGCACGGCACTCTTTGAGTTGGCCCAACACTATCTTTCCACCACGACGATCGGCCTTGTCGGCGCTGGCGTCGCACTCATCGCAGTGCTACTCGTCACCGACACGAGCATTCGCGCCTTTATCGTGGGCATTTTCAAGCTCATCCGCGGCTTGTTCAAACTGATCTGGCGCGCCATTGCGACGCCGCTCCAAAAACTACACGAATACCGTATTGCCCGGGCCAACCGCATTCCCGAACTGCCGAAAGACGTGTTCGATCCGCTGACCGACCCGGAATTTGAAGAAAGCAACGACGACTTGCTGGGTGAAGAAGACGATGATGAAGATGCCGAAGACGAAACAGCATCGTTCGTCTCGTCCGAAAGCGCGCTGAGTACAGAGCGCCCCGCCACCTCGTCCGAAACTGCGGCGGCTGTTTCGGACTCAGCCGCGTCTGCGAGCGCGATATCCGCGCCCGACGCGTTTGAAAACGACGACAAGATGCGAGAAGACATCGTGTCGAAACTTGACTCCGAAGAACTGGAGTTTGCCGAAGACCTTCCCAAAGTGGAAGACGACCCCGTCGAAGAGGATCCCCTTCAGGCGATCGCCAACCTGAACACGAAACGCAAAGCGCCCAAACCGCGCTCGACGCGACACGCCGACAAAGTGCCCACCCTGGAACCGGCATTCGACCTGTCTTCGATCCTCCCCCCCGAAGCGCTGGCAAACGACCACGCCACCGCTGACGCGCCTGTCGAAACGAGTGTGCCCGAAGTCGCCCAAAAAGCACTCGGCAGCTGGAAACCACGTTCATTGCGCAAAACTGAACCAAGCGTCGTCATGACGCCGCCTAAGTCCTTTGCCCCTGAAACGTCGATGGAAACGATCGCCGTGACGCCAGAACCGACGATGCGCCCGATCCGCAACGTCACGAACGACATTTTGAAACAGTGTGACGAGCCGATGCCGTCGATGCCTGTCAGCGGCGAGCAAGACGCAGCCCCCAATGCCTCCCCCAACACGGCCGTGACCGCGCAACACCCGGCGGCTGTACCGAGTGCAGCGTCGGCACCTGTCGAAGAAGACTTCAGTGCCTTCTTCAAAAAAAGTGGGCCTAAACCGACGTCAGACAGTGTACAGAACGAAAAAGTCGCGCTGTTGAATGGCATCTCAGACATCAAACCGAGTATTCAATCCAAGGCGCGCGACATCATGTCGTCCCCCAAACCAACGGTCCTGCAACAGACCCCACCGGAGCGTCCGACGCGCCCGTTCGATCTTAACGAACTGCTGCCGAACGAAAAACCGACGCATGCCTTCGAACTGACGCCCAACGCCTCCAATGCGACGACCAAAATCCCCAATCCGTCTCCGGTCAAAGCCCAACCAGCCAAAGCGCAGGACTCGACGCGTATCGTACCGGACGTGCTTCAGGCCGTGGTGTCCCAGCAAGCCGTGTCGGCGCGCGAACTTTTGGACGAAAAATTCGACAGCCTCACCGAGATGCCCTCCATCTCGACCAAGTCTAACGCCAAACAGCCGTCGATCCAGGACATGATGGGCGACCTGTTCGGCGACGAAGCTGACGACCACGAAGACGCCTGTGACGCCTCCGCCCCTGTTGCAGCCAACGATGGACGTCGTCCGTTTGAACCAGCCCCGCGCCGCGAACGCACGCATTCGGCCTCGTTCGTCTCAACGCGCCCTGGCCTGCTCGCGAAACCAGCCGCCGCGCCAACTCCGGCACTGAATGCCTCCAACCATAATTTCGTTGCCGACTCGGACTATCGAAAAGTCTCAGAAGCCTCGATCGAAAAAGCCGATCGTGAACGTCTTTCGCACGAAGACAAGCGCGCAATGTATCAAAAACCGCCGCTATCTCTGCTCAGCTACGACGCCACCACGCACAAAGGCTACGCACAAGAAGAACTTGAAGCGATCGCTACGCGCATCGAAGACAAACTCGCCGAGTTCAACATTCTGGGTGAGATCGTCCACACCTGTCAGGGGCCGGTCGTCACACGCTTTGAGTTCAAGCCCAACCCCGGCACCAAGGTCTCCAAGATCCCCGATCTGTCTAACGACCTGATGATGGCGCTCGAGATCGTGTCGATCCGCATTTTGGCGCCGATCCCGGGCAAACCCGTTGTCGGCATCGAGATCCCGAACGAGCATCGCAACACGATCTATCTCAAAGAGGTTTTGGCAAGTGAAGCGTTTTTGCACAATAAAAGCCCGTTGACGGTAGCTCTGGGTCAGGACACGGAAGGCCACACCGTCGTGAGCAACCTGGCCAAGATGCCGCACCTGTTGGTCGCCGGCACAACGGGCAGCGGTAAATCCGTATCGATCAACACCATGATCTGCAGCATCCTCTACAATGCGACGCCCGAAGACGTGCGGCTGATCCTGGTCGACCCCAAATGCCTCGAATTCACGATCTATGCGGGCATTCCGCATTTATTGACGCCCCCGATCACGACGCCCAAAGAAACGCAGGCAGCCCTCGACTGGGCTTGTGAAGAGATGGAACGCCGTTATCGCCTGCTGTCCGACCTAGGCGTGCGCAACATCGTCAACTACAACGAAGTCCTGGTCAATCCGTCTTCGCAGCGCGTGGTGGACGAACTGGCCATTCACGACGAAAATGGCGACGCCAAACACAAGCATCTGCCATACATCGTC
Source organism: Myxococcota bacterium (assembly GCA_045643185.1). Classification (GTDB taxonomy): domain Bacteria; phylum Myxococcota_A; class Bradymonadia; order UBA4248; family UBA4248; genus RGIG464. The sequence goes on from JAZUKH010000005.1 coordinate 20,647, forward strand.
ATCATCGTCGACGAATTTGCCGATCTCATGATGGTGGCGCGCAAAGAAATCGAAACGCAGATCGCCCGTTTGGCCCAAAAAGCCCGTGCGGCAGGCATTCACATCATTTTGGCGACGCAGCGTCCTTCAACGAACGTCATTACTGGCATTATCAAAGCAAACTTCCCGTCGCGTCTGGCCCTCAAAGTCGGTGCCATCGTCGATTCGCGCACCATTTTGGACCACATGGGCGCCGAAAAACTGCTCGGACGCGGTGACGGACTGTTCCGTGGCCCAGATTCCGACACAGATCAACGCGTTCACGGCTGCTTTGTGTCGGACGACGAAGTTCAGTCGATCGTCGACTTTCTGTGTGCCCAGGGCGAACCTGAGTACAATGACGACGTTTTGGCCTCAGCCCAAGAGCCCGATGTCTCCGAAGACGACCTGTCTTCGCTTAACCCGCGCAATGCGATCAGCGATGACCCCGTCTACCAGCAAGCCCTTGAGCTCGTGCGCGTGACGCGCAAAGTCAGCACCAGCCACCTGCAACGCGAACTGGGCATCGGCTACCCCAAGGCGAGCAAGATCATCATGCAGATGGAAAAGAACGGTGTCATCGGCCCGGCTGATTCGAAACACAACCGCGAGATCTTCATTTAACGATTCAAATTAATTCTCCCTTGTTTATTCCATAAACGCCCAAACAAGCGAAGAAACAGCGTCTTAACGTACTCAAATTTTACATATCGTTTATTTATTTTTTGAGTGCCGGCCTTTGCCGCATCGCGGCATACGGCACGGCCTTCTGCACGATTGGCTTCGCCAATACGTGCAGATATAGCGG
>JAZUKH010000006.1:0-4627 GCA_045643185.1 Myxococcota bacterium
TTTGTCGGCCGTGTGGAACTCGCTTCGCTCAAACATGCCACACGGCCGTACCAAATTCATGAACAGCTAAGGCAGATTATCGTAAACTACATTTTGGAGTCGGCGGCCGCGACGACGTACCACATTACGTCGCTACACTTCGGCTTCGAACAAATCGCGTCCGCTCGCCCAATCTCAGCCTGCTTGCCTTCGGCTTTGCTACGGTTGAGATTTATGTATTGTTGACCCGATAACAAAGACCCAGTTGAGTCGTAACGTGTGTGGTTTGAGTTTGGCTAGTCTGCATCGATCTGAATATCTGGGATCTGATCGATGGCGCCTTTGCCTTGACGAATGAGTTTTGGCACGTCGGTGGTCATGTCGATGACGGTGGAAGGCTCGGGCGCGATGAGTCCGCAATCGATGATGGCATCAAGAAACGGCAGGCGGTGCGCGATTTCTTCCGGATCGTCGAACTGAATGCGTTCAGGCGAGGGGACGCTGGTCGTGACGATGGGATTTTCGAGCATGCTCATAAGGAGCTGCGTGACCGGGTGGGAAGGCACGCGGATGCCGACCGTCGCGGTTTTGCTCTGCATGAGTCTTGGGACTTCGCGCGTAGCGGGCAGGATGATGGTGTAAGGCCCGGGCAGGATGCGTTTCATCAGTCGATATGCGATATTCGAGACGACGGCATAGCGTGCGATATCGTGAAGGTCGGGACAGATGAAGGAAAGTGGCTGTTTTCGGGCTTTACCGACCATTTCGTAAATTTTTTCGACGGACTTTTTTTTCATGATATCGCAACCGAGTCCATAAATGGTGTCGGTGGGATAAACGACGAGTCCGCCTTCCTGAATGATTTCGGCAGCGCGTTTGACCTGTCTTTCGTTTGGCCAGTTTGGGTCAACGTTGATGTGGATCATGGTAAAACTCTATTTTTTACTGCTTTTCTGGGTCTTGCCATGGGCTGTGAGTTCAATGACAGGCTTGTCGGGATTTGCTTTGTAGAAGAGCAGAATGTGTCCGATCTGCTGCACGCATGCAGCGCTTGTGGCTTTGGTGAGATCTTTTGCGACATCGTCGATTTCGCCGTCGTATGTGCCGACGACTTTGACTTTGACGAGCTCGTGATCGTAGAGCGCCTGGTTGAGCTGTGCGACGAGGGCTTCGGTGACGCCCTGCATGCCGACGTTGACGATGGGGTTAAGGTGATGAGCAAGGCCGCGCAGTTCGCGGCGTTGAGCACCCGAAAGCTCGGGTGAAAGGGCTTGAACGAGTCCGATTTGCATAATAGCGTTCCTTATCAAAGAAAAGTGCTTCTGAAAGCGCCCGATGGCGCAAAAAAACGCCAGTATTGTAGAAAAATCACGCGTGAAACGCAAAAAATAGTTTATGGGTGAGGAACACGTCTGTCTTCTGCTTCGTCCATAAAAAGCCTACACGCCCGGTTGGTTTCGTGATAAAGTAGCTTACTCGTGCAGCGATAAGCACTTTTATGGACAAGGAGAATCACCATGCCTGTTTGCCCTGTTTGTGGTCAAAAATCTCAGAAGCTAGGAACGCTGTGTTCGTGTACCAAGGCGTATACGATCCACGATGGTCAGCCTAAGGATCCGCTCAAACTTTTAGGGAAGCTTGTCGGTGGCAAACTGGTTCCCGTCGGTATCTATGCCGAGGGGGCGTCGGTGATGTATTACGAAGCTTGGCAGTCTGCGGTCGAGCGCATGGTGACATTCATCGTTCTCAAACCGGAACTTTGTCGGAACGAGAATGTCAAATCCCGTATGCTGAAGGTCGTGAACGATTATTCGATGGTTCATCAGCAAAACCTGCCGATGGTCTTCGAAGAACTCGAAGTCGCAAACGATATGCCTGCGATTCTGTGCGACGTTCGGCGTGGTGAGAGTCTGATCGATTTTTTGGAACAGGCTCAGCCGGACGACGTTCTGGTCGTTCACATTATTCACCAGATCCTTCAGGCCATGGCTGCGTATCATAGCCGGGGCGTTTGTTTCCCCAACCTTTGTTACGAGCACGTCAACATCGTTCAGTCGGGTGGTGACGAGGCATTTGTCAAGCTGATCGGCGCGCTCGATTCAGTGATCTCGACCGATGAAGAAAATATCTCTACTGCCGATGATGTCTGGTGTATCGGCCAGTTGGCTCTGTCGTTGTTGACCGGTCAGCCGATCCCCATCACGAACGTCGAACTGGATGAGGAACGTGCATACCTGATGTCGATCGTTCAGCTCTTCATGCGCGCCACGGCGCCCCTCGAAGAACGCTACAAAAATGCCGGCGAGGTGCTCGTTGACTTCGAAACGATCCTCGACGTTCATCCAAAAGGGCCGACGATCAACGTGTCGAAAGATGTCGTGGATGATGCCCGTGTTGGGCAAAAAAATCAGAAGAAAAACAACGTCGATTTTAATCAGATCATTTGGATGCATCGTCCGCCCTATATCGAAGAGGGCTAGGTCCTTCTGTTCTAACATTTATATGCCGAGTCAGAGTCATATCACCAAATACGCGGAGGTGTTTCGGGATATCCAGCGTGAGCTTTGGACTGCAGCCCAGAGTGACTTGCCGCCAAAAGCGCTGATCTATGCCGAATTGAAACGCCTTTTTGATAAGACGCGTTATTACGAAAAAACGGGACGTATTTCGACGCAGCCGCCGGCCAAACAGACGAAAGCGTATGCGGCTTATCGCATCTGTCGATGGCTCGTGGAACAGGATGCTCATTACATCGCTTTTGTGAATGGCTTTTTGACGTGTAAAAATGCGCTGGTCGCGCATGGCATCGATCCCACGCAGGTCAGCTTCTCGTTCGTTTGTGAGTCCAATAAATTCTGGGCCAGTGAAAAATTGGGCGAGAATGCTTTTCGTCGTTTTGAGATCAACTTTTTTTATCTGACTGCCGAACAGCGCGTTTTCGAGTCGATCATCGAGACGGTCGAAAAAGCGTATGCCCCCGGTCCCAAGCGCATTGCCACCAACTACGTGCGTTCGCCGGAAGCACAGTCACTGCTTGCTGTTTATACCGACATTTCGCCGCTTCGTCTGGCCGACGTGTACGATCTGTCTGTCATCTTTGACTCGGTCAATGCGCAGTATTTTGACTGTCAGATCCCCAAACCGCTCATTGCGTGGACGTCTCGAAGCAATTATCGCAAAGTCGGTTCATACAATTACGTGCTCAACATGATTCTCATCTCACGCATCATGAATGACCATCGCGTTCCCGAATTGGCCGTTCGTTTTGTGATGTATCACGAGATGCTTCACATCAAACACGGTATTTTCGAGCAGAATGGCCGCGTCATGGCGCACACGCCCGAGTTTTTGGCGGATGAGCGCCAGTTCATCGGCTTTGCCGAAGCTGAAAAGATTTTGATGAATCTAGAAAACCTCGTCAAAAACTAAGCCACACTTTCTGGTCGTTGGCTCTGCGACGCTTATTGCATTCGGTAGAGATTAGGGCCAGGTGCCGGAAATTCCCATTCTGGCGTGACGAACGGATCGCCGGCGGCGTAGGCTGCGCGCACATCTTCGAGCGAGTACCACGGTGTGTTTTCGTCGTATGGGTTTTTGAGGATCTCGATTTGTTGTGCGGGAATATAGCTCTGGGCGAGCAAGAATCGCTTTGTCGGATAGTTCGGTGCATCCTTTGGACCGCCCTGGACGGCGTCAATGACGATGATGAGGTGGCCGACGCTGGCAAAAACATCGCCGGGTTCAAGGTCGTCCAGCGCGATCGGCTTCGCGTCATAACGCATGATCGAGTTAACGCTGCCATACATCATTAATACGTCGAGCCACTGTCGATAGCTGTTGTAGCTTGTGCCTGCCGAGCCGGTCTTTTTGTACTCTGTCTTGTTGTGACCGAGATATTTAAGCCGGTAGCCTTCCTGCCATTTGGTGTAGGCAAGTTCCTGCTTGTTGCTGAGGTGGTAAAGCATCTTGCCGTATTGTTTTGTGGCAAAAAGGTGCTCTGTTCGCAACCTCATGGCCGCGTCAGCGCACTGTTGCAGGTCTTTTTGGCCGACATCGATATCCAGTACGGCGACGTGCCCGTCCTGATAGTCTTTTTCTTGGCCGTTGAAGAGCAAAATGGGGCTTCCATCCGGCAGCATAGGCAATGCACGCAAGTAGGCGGCGTAGTCTGGGTCGACATTGGCGTAGCGCTCATAGCCCTTTGGCGTCGGAAAGCGGGTTTCGAGCGTCATGCCGCTCGGATCGATGGCGTAAGGGGCATTCCAGTCGATCTCTGTCTCTGTCTCTGTCTTAGCGACGGCCTCTGGTTCAGCGACGGCCTCTGGCTCCGCGACGGCCTCTGGTTCAGCGACGGCCTCGGGAATCGGCTGGGGCGTGTGGATCGGTGTCGGTTCCGGGGTCGACACTTTGTTGGTGCAGCAGCAACAGCAAATGCAGGCGGCCGCGAATAAACTGAGTGAGTGGATCCAGGAATGTTTCATGGGGGCACCGTTTTTTTTGAAAAAGGAAGGGGGAAGTCGGCAGATTATCGTTTCAAATGCATAAAATGAAGAAAGACCGCATCAATCCGGTGTATGATGATTTGAACAGCTACTCATACGGAGGTTTGATGCGATCATTTACCCATTTTACTTTAAACGAACGAGAA
>JAZUKH010000007.1:0-14108 GCA_045643185.1 Myxococcota bacterium
ATACGCCGCTACCCCTTCTGCCTACGGCATGCCGAACGACAGTAAGTTGCGATGAACTGAGTTAACGTTGAAATCTCGGGTCATCGGGGTGACGATTTCGCATATCGCGTTCCAGGGTCTCGTTGATCTCTTCCAAACGAGCACGGTTTCGCGGATTACGCATCATTCTTTCTTCTGTAGCACCGCCGTCGCTTAGGTGTTGCGGACGAACGGCAGGGCCGTTGCTCGGAAAGTCACCACGACGGCCACGGCCGCCGGGGCCTCCTCCAGGACCGCTTGTGCCAGGACCACGTCGCGTTCGTTCACCACGGTTTGGAAGCGCCGCGCCGGCCAGTGGATTGTCGCCCTCCATGGGCGGTGGCTTATGCGCTTCGACTTTTTCAGGCATGGGGGCCGGCGGGAGCGCTTCAGCGACCTCCTTTTTCTTTTCGGGGTTCGGCTCGTCTTTCTTTTCGGGGTTCGGCTCGTCTTTTTTGGCTTCGTCTTTCTTGGCTTCGTCTTTCTTTGACTCGTCTTTCTTTTCGACGACGGGCTTTTCAACCGGGATCGGCGTACCACAATCGGGTTTAAGCTTACCAAGCTGGCCTTCGAGCTTCATATCGATGGAACCGTCAGCATTGCGTCGACACAGCTGGTAGATGATGTCCATGCTGTTGGTCTCGACCCATTCTTCGGAAGGCTCAATATGGGCGGTGATGTTCAACTTGGCTTTGGCGCCTGCACGTTTGGGCAGCGTAAAATCGCCGGTAATATCGAGTTTGATATCGGGACCGGTCGACGTGAACTTGTTGATCTTCACCGTTTTATCACTCATCTCGAGGTCGGCTTCGACGTCGCCAAGCATTATGAAAGGTAGATCCATCGTCATGTTGCTGCCCATCGGCAATTTAATGCGCTTGGGACAGAGGGCTGTATTGAGCAGGTTAAGCGTGGCATTGACGCTTTCGAGCTCGGTGTTGTGAAGCACGACGTGACCGTCGAAGTCCATTTCGCCATAGACCGTCATACCCGTCTTGTTGCCGATCAGGGCAAAGTCACCGAGTGAAATGCGCTGACCTTTGGCCGTTACGTTCATATATTGGTCTTTGGCCGGCGTTTTTTTGGCTTTTTTAGACTTGGGTTTGCTGTCGTCGTTCGTGTCTTTTTCTTCGCCTTCTGCCGCTTCGTCTTTGTCTTTGTCTCTGTTTCGATTACGGCGTGTTTTGGCTTTAGGCGCATTCTCGTCATCGTCGTTGGCATTCTCAGCTTTTTCGTCGCTGTCAGCCGCCTTGCGGGAGATGGTCTCAAGCGTGGCATCGATCTCACCACCAGCCAGTTTGAGGTTCAACGTGCCGCTGTAATCGCCTTTAATGGATGCAAACAAAGACGGGTCAACAAAAAGCTCATCGATCGTGACGGGCATGATCTCGACAGCGGGGGGGCAGTAATAGCCAGAAAATTCGCCGCCGGCCGTTTTCATGTTTTCGGGAACGGGTTCGACACTACGCGGATTCATCGTCACGTTTTTGGCCGTGATATTCAACAATGGGCTGATCGACAGATCGCTGATCTCGACACTTTGAGCACCTTTGAATACCTTGGTTTCAAGCGATTTTTCGATGAAATGGCGAACCGAATCCATCGGAAAAACGATGCAGACCGCGATGACAAAAGTAAGGATAAAGAGCAGGGCAAGGCCCACTCCGATCAGGAGTTTACGTTGCATTTTGCTCCTTCAGTCGATAGGACATGAGTGTGATCGACACGGTCATTTTGGTTTCAGCCGAACTGTTATTGCTCGTGCGGTTAATGCTTAAATGACGCATGTAGACAGGGGTATCGAGTTTGTGGATCTGAATCACATATTCAAGGAATTTGCTGTAATCGACGCCCTTGAAGGAGACTTCGATCTCCTGTTCTTCGGCGCCGGAATCGTCTGACGTTTTACGGGCGTCTTTCGGCGTGACGGTCACGTCAAAACCAAGGTTACTGGCCATACTGGACAAACGGCTGACGATTTTGGCGTCGGCATTGAGGAGTTTGGTTTTCGTTTGTTCCTTGGCTAGGGTATTTTTGGCGTAGTCGGCGCGATTATCGGCAATATAGGTGAGTGCTTTACGATATTCCTCAGTTTCTTTCAACTTGGTGTCCATTGAGCGATTAATGGACGCGAAGACGAAGTAACCGGCGATGCAAACGAGAACGATAGCCGTCACAACGAGCAACATACGCTCACGTGGCATTAAGCCGTTCCACTTTTCAGCAAGATTTTCTTTTGTTTCCTGAATTTTCAGGGCGAATGCGTTATCACTATTCACTATCGTCTCCTCCTGTTGCGCAATGATTGGCTTCTACGCGCAGCGTAAAGGCGGTTCGTTCTTTAACTTTTGAAGTTTTGGGTTCGGCGATCTCGTCGGGGAAACATTCATACTGTTCGAGGAGCTGCATGAATTTGGGCAGTCCGTCGTCACCGGCAACTTCACCGCGCAGCGTCACGATCTTTCGTTGTGTATCGATGTCGAGCTGGGAGAGTTCCAAGTCGATCCCCGTCATGTTATTGGTGATCTCGTTGGAAAGCCACTCGAAGTGCTCGAAAGCGGTCTTCTGCGGCAGGAAATTGTAGCCTTTACTGGACTCGATTTCTTTTTTAATAGCGTTGTAGGACGTCATTTTTTTGCCGAAGACGTCCTGGCTGGCCTGTTCAAGCGCGGCTTTTAACTGATCGTGTTCGGCGTTCACGGTTTTGACGCGAGTCGACATCATGAAGATCGCGCTGATGATGAGGATCACGACGAGGGAAGCGAGGATCCACTTGTTATCTTTAAGATATTCGAGTGAGCCTTTATGGGCGAGTTCGCCGCGACGAAGGTTGAGCGGACAAGCGCCGTCGATGTTTTTCAAAGCGGCGACGGCAGCACTGAGTGCCACGATCGAAAAATCGGGGTCAAGCGTGGCTTCAGGCGTACGGGCTGGCAATTCGCGCGTACAGGTGACGCCCATTTGACGTGACATCCAAGCTTCGAGGCCAGCCAGGCGTGCGCCGTTGCCGGTCAGGTAGATGGCAACGGGGTCTTTGCGGCTTGTCATGGCGTAGCGCATCAACGTCTGGTTGACGGCGGTAAACAGCATGGAAATGCCGTTCAGACAGGCGTTCGCCAGTGTGGTGATCTGAGTGGGGTTATCGAGGGGCACGATCTGACCGGCGTCGACGAGTTGTTTGTACACGGCCATTTCTTCGCCGGGCATGGCGACAAAGCCGCTCGAGCATTTGAGCAGCTCTGCGTCATCAAGCGACATTTCGAAGCTCTGAGTGATCGCTTCGTCGATGCGATGACTACCCAGTTTGAGCGCGCGACTGATCTTGATCACACCGTCTTCGATGATCAACAACGTGGCTTTGTTTGCGCCGATATCCAAAACCGCAACGGGGTCGGCAGGAAAGTCGAAAAATGACGACACGGCGTAAGGCATGGCCTGAAGCTCTGGAATCATCACGTGCGGTTCCAGGCGATAGGGCTTAAACAGGTCGATCGACTGACGAAGTTTTTCGCGAGAGTAGTTGAGAACAGTCACGTCGTAACCGTCAGATTCGCCTTCGGCCTGAGCTTTGACTGGCTCGCCAACTTCGAACGAAAGCTGCGTGTCGTCCGTGATCGTCCAGGTCTCGGCCATCGTCATTTCGAGGACCTTGTCGATGACGCGGGGGTCATTGAATGCAAAAACTTTGTGGGCCATCAGCGCCGACGTCGATTCGACCGCTTGACCAATCGCGTCGATCGACTGGGATTTGTTTTCGTATACCCAGTCCGATAAATGCTGAAGCACTTCGGCGCGTTCCTCTTCCGATTCCGGAAGACGCGCACTTGTCTGGCGTTCCAACGTCACTCGCTCGCCGTCGAAGAGACAGACTGCAAGGTGAATGGCTTGCGCGCCGTTTTCTATACCGATTGTTCTGTGTGATGCCATGGATTGATTCTAACTTTATGTGTCGCTCACAGGTCTTCCAAAATTATCCAGGAAAAACCTAAAATTGAAACCTTGTCTTAATATTCACGCCAGTAAAGGAACTTGCCGCCTGTCGTATTGAAGTCGATGACTGCTGAAAGTTTGCGCTGCGTGCCGCCATACTCGCCCACGGCTGTCATCCTGAAGATGCGCGGGCTCGCCGTCGTGATGTTCGCATATAATGTATTAGTGTTAAACGTCAAGTTTGAGACGCCGCCAGGAAGACCCTGAACGGTCGTGATGTTTTCACCTAACATCAGGTAGGCGGTCGGAGAATAGAGAAGAAATTTGGGGATCAGGGAGGCGTCATCCATCATGGCCTGAACGACCTTATAGAATTCTGCCACGTTGCGGAAAGGAACGATGGTGCCGTTCGCAACGACGCCAGGAATGATCGATGTTTCGTTCTCGACCGTGTAAAGGTAGAGAAGGTTCATCGGATTCGAGACGAATTGCTGATAACCCTCGATGGCCATTGAAAGAATGAGCAGAGAAGAACCGATCGTCGGGTCGGCACATGCCCAGATCTTACTTTCCGATTTCCCAGAATCGTCGGTTGAGATCGCGTTACAAAGGGCCGCGTAAAGAACTTTGGCCGAGGCAAGGTTGACGTTGATCTTTTCGACCGGATAAACGGTCAACGTTTCGCCAAAGACTTCCATGAGATCGTCGCCAAAGCCGGCGACTTCGTAGAGCTCATCAAGCGTCGTAAATTTTGCGTTCTTAACTTTATATTTTTTGCGCTGATCAATATACAAACTTGATTCATCACCACTGGATTCCTCAAGAACGCAATCATCATTAATATAGGTTTTTTCGCTGTCTGCATCGACCCAGTCAATGAGTGCCGCCAGAATATCCATACGACCGACGCGCGTTTCTTTGCCAGACTGGACGTCGAAAAGATCGTCGTATTCCTTGCTCGCCATCATCATACAAAAATCATATAGATCTTTCTGATTAGCGCCAGCAGCGAACTTATTAATATTCAATCGACCGGCTTCCGGAACGACGCGAACGTTAAAATCCCCAGTTTCATCCCCCATGGCATCGACGCCAGCGGCTTTGAGGTCATAACTCGCGATCGTGTGATTCGCATTGGGCACGTCAACGGCGATGACGCCCGTTTTAAACGGTTTCATCAGCATATCCAGAATGGAGTACATCTGGAAATTCGAACGTTTGATACGCTGTCCAAAGAACTCGTCAGCCTCGAGTTCGTACTGATACGTCAGCATCAGACGGCCAAGATTCAGGGCTGATTTAGCCTTGTAGTAGGCTTTCATGTCATCGCGCACGTTTGACGAGATCATGTAGCTCACCTGGCTGTTCATGAAACTCGAAATGACGGTGGCGCTCATGATCGTGATATAGGTCAGAACGAGCAACAACGCGACACCGCGGTTCGTTTTCACGGCTTTGCTGGCAACCGGACGGTCGAGCAGCTTCAAAAACTGCGCGCATCGACGTCCCCAGCGAATGAGCCGGGCACTGGCTGGTTTGCACAATGTCGCCTGAGGGCGGTTTTGACTGGGAATTCTGTGTCCAAACATTAGAAATCCAAAGCCTCCGTGAGATGGATCTGGGCCTGGGTCGTGATCAACATAGGTTCGTCGGACCCCAGCGGGTCGTCGATCTCAATTTCGATCTTCACGCGACTCGGCAGACGTTTTTCAAATTCGGTGGTTTCGGTATCCCACTCGTCGATCCAACCGTCGTCACCGACGGTGCGATCGGCTTTGGAATCATCCCAATATTGTAGCTTGAACGTGCGCACGTGATCCAGCAACGGAATGATCGTGCCGCCCTTTTCAAATTCGTCGTTGATCGGCGCTTGTTCTCGACGAACGAGATATTGTTCATACTCACCTTCGTCGTTGCGCATTTCTTTGAGAAAATAAGAGATCTCGCTCTGATCACCGACTTTTTCGTCGCGAAACATGCGGACGTAGCCCATGCTCGTAAAATCTACGCGATCGTTGGTGCCCAAAAAACCAGTTTTATAGCGTTCTTCGGTCTGGCTTTCATCGATCCCGTGCACCGTCATGAAGGCGGTACTCATGTCGCGCACGATGCGGTTGACTGCCTGTTCGACGCCATGCAGGCGTTCGTTGATGTCCTGCATGCGTTCGGTATTACGCGATGCGGTCGAGAACGAACTCCACGCAAAAGCCATGACGGCTGCAAGCAAGGCGACCGAGATCATGACTTCGATCATCGTCATGCCGACGCGTACGGGGCGTTTTACAAAAAACGCCTGAGTCTCTTTGATTTCAAAGGTTTTCATGCGTTTTCCCTAGTTTGAACCTGCTTTTCCACCACGGCTTCCGCCGCCTGAGCTGCCACGGCTTCCGCCGCCCGCGCCGCCACGGTTGCTGCTTCCCAGATTGCTGCGGCTTCCGCTGCCTGTACTGCCAGTGTTGCTCTTCGAGCCGCCGCCGTTCTTGGAACTCGACGCTTTTTTGTCTGCCGCGACATCACTCGTGCCATCCGCGATCGTACCATCATCATCTGTCGCCGTGACCGACGAGCCGCTCGCGCCACTGCCCGCATCGACTTCAAGAATCGTAATGAATTGAGAGACCGTCAGCGTCTGTTCCACGCCCAGATAATCCCACGTCGTCGTCAGCGTGATCTTGCGAATGCGCTGACCCAACTGGTTCAAAATCGTCGGAAGATAGCTGACCATCAACGGCAAAAACTGCGTGATCGCAAGGTTACCGGAAAGTGAACCTTCCTGGTCGCCCGAGCCGTAAAGCTGATTCGTGACCGATTCGACGAAGTCATTGGCGGCATTGTCGTCGATCTCGATCGATTGGACCACGGCTTCCCAATAGATGTCTCCGTAGCCCATGTCGCCAAAATCGCCGCTCTGAGTGTCCACATAGTCTTCTTCCAGACCTTCTTCGGCGATCTGTTGCTGAACTTCGTATTCGAGGTCCTGCATCTTGGCACGCGTCAGCATCGTGACGACAGACGTGTTGTTCGCATACCCCATCAGGCGAAGCGACGTGTTTTGCGTCGTCATCAGGATCGACACGCTCAACGCCAAAATAAAAATGGCGATCATGAGCTCAAGCAACGTAAATCCGCGTCTCATCTAGTCGTCCTCCTCTTCTTCAAAGAATGAGGATGAGATTTCCAGTTTGCCGGGCTGAACCGAGGAATTGCCTGTCAAAGGACTGATCGAGATCGTGTAAAAAATACCGCCTTCTTCGTCATTTTTGGCCTTCTCATCGCCAAGGTAGACGACCGAACGTTCCACAAAGCCGTTCGAAAAAAAGTTGATGGTACCAACGCCCTCGGTTTGGATCTCATCGTGGTGCGAGGTCATGAGCCCGATGAAATACACACCTTCCTTCAGTTTGGCATCATCGCCTGTCAAAAACATTTCATCGACGGCCGTGCGCTGCACGCGACCGAATTTCGTATCTTCTTCGTCGAGCTTTTCGGCGCGTTCCGAGTCGCGCCAAAGATTCTCGCTGTCGCGGTTTTTCATGGTTGTACCGCGTAATTCGTCGTCGCTCAGACCGCCGGACAAAACGAGTTCCTCAACCGTAAACTCGTTCGTCTCGAAATCCATTTTGAGCTGCAAGGTCTTGTTGGACGTCGCAGACATGTTGAAAATATAGCGCACCGCCGAGCTAAAACGAAGCGATTCACCGCTTACGTCGGCTCGTCCAATGATGCCAAAGCTGAACGCCGCCATCGTCATCATCGCCGCCATAATGACGACGACGATCATAATTTCTACGAGCGTAAAGCCCTTGTTTTGATTCCCGATCTTCATACTATGCCTGCATTTCCACAAAACCGTCACAGCACGGTCCTGCCCCTATTAACGGCTTCCGCGCTGCACGTGTTCCAAAATTCTTCATAATAACACGAAATGCCATCAATTGACCACTTTTGCGCGTTCGCCGTGCTTTTCTTCGTTACTGCTGTAACTTTTCTTCAAAAACACGTTTGAATACTGGAAATTCGATGAAAAATGTTTCATAAACTCCCTTTTGTGCAATATGAGCAGTCAGCTCGGTTACAGGCTGAACTAAAAAAGACTGTTGCTTTTCGTCATACAAAGAGGAGATCGTCATGAAAAAAAGCTTCATTGCCACAGCGTTGACCATCGTTACCGCATTGTCCTGCACGGCTTGTGGCGGAAAACAGGAGCAGACCGTCAATACGGCTGTCAATGTCCCGTCTTCTGCTGAACAACTCGCTCAGGTCGAAGCCTACATGTATTCGCGTGACTATACCAACGCGATCGCGCTCGCAACCGAAGTCATTGATACCGAAGGCCCTTCGGCCTATGCGCTCACCTTGCGCGGCATTTCCTACGCAAAGATCGAACAACAGGGCGATGCCTATGCCGATCTGATCGAGGCCGTCAATATCAACTATTCCGTTGAGACGCTCGTCAATCTTGGCAACGCCGAACGCCAATTCGGACACTGCGAACGCGCTTCGGATGCTTTCCAGAAAGCCTCCATCCTTGCCCCGAATGATACTCAGATCCTTACAAACCTCGCCAGCGCCTATCTCTGCTACGGCGCTTTAGAACAGGCCGTCGAGATCATGAACAAGACCCAGCAGATCAATCCAAACGACGAGATCCTGATGACAAACTGGGCCATTTATTACGCCATGAACGACGATTACGCCCAGGCCCGCGTATGGGCCGAAAAGGCCATAGCGACCAATCCGTCCTATCCCTCCGCCCATCAGATCCTCAGCGTCGCCTGCAACAAACTCGGTGATTCCAATTGCGCTCAAAATGAGGCTCAGCAATACGATCGCTTGCTTGCACCGCGTCGTTTCGACCCAAATTATTAATTTTTTTTTTGGGGGGGGAAGTCACCCCCTACGCGGCTATTTGGCAATGATGCGGTAGAGACGCCCGGACCGGACGGCTCTACTGCGTCATTGCGGAACGGACGTCTCTACCGAGTCATTGCCAAATACGCGTCTACCCCTTCGCCTGGCAGGGCCCAAAAACAGGTCGTTGACTTTTCCGCCGAGTTTTCGTGCGCGTTCACGGAGTTTTTCGCATGCACCTCATTCTTGCTTCCACCAGTAAATATCGCAAAGCCCTGTTGGCGCGCGTCGGCATCGAGGCCGACACCATGCGCCCAAACTATGACGAATTGCCTTTCGCCGGTCGCTCGCCTCGCGAACTCGTGCGTATGCACGGGCACGGCAAAGCGCTCGCCGTCGTCGAAGAACTCGCCGCAAGACAGGCTCAAGACGAACTCGTCGATACCTACGTCATTGGAAGTGACCAGGGGCTCATTTTCGAGGACAAGCTCGTCGGAAAACCAGGCTCCGTCGAAAATGCCGTCGCACAACTCATGGCTTTTCAAAAACGATCCTGTGATCTCGTCACCAGTTTGTGCGTCGTCAATGCCGCCACTCGACACGAATGGAATCATCTCGATACCACGACGCTTTGTTTTGCCGACCTCACCGAGGCTGAGATCCGAAAATACGTCGATTATGATATGCCACTCGATTGTGCCGGCTCCTTCAAAATCGAATCGCGCGGTCCAGAATTATTTGAGGCCATACACACAAAAGATCCGACGGCGATCGAAGGGTTGCCGCTCATGGCTCTGTGTGCCATCCTGCGTGATATTCGAATTAAGACTTTTGAATAAAAATAGTTTTTATTTTTTGATGACCGACGTTTTTTTTGTTTGACTTATTAACCAATCGCGCTAAAAGTGCGCTTCGTCGATATTTGTTGAGAATTTTGACTCTCTACTCATTTCGGCTATATAGGGTTTTTAACATCGGCCGTTTTGCTTGATTAAGCATAGGTTATTTGGCCGATATCTTTTTTTTAGAAGGAAATTGAAATGAAACGTATTTTCGCTATCGCTGCTATTCTCGGTCTTTTCGCTGTTACCGCTTGCGGTCCCAAAGCTGCTCCCGAAGCCGCTCCGGACGCCGCTGTTGTCGCGGACGATGCTGCTGTTGCTGATGATGCTGCTGCTGCTGACGATGCTGCTGCCGACGACGCTGCCGCCGCTGACGATGCTGCTGCTGCCGACGACGCTGCTGCTGCCGACGACGCTGCTGCCGCTGACGATGCTGCTGCCGCTGAATAATTCCAGCTTGCAAACTGCGTAAAAAAAGCCCGAAGCAAAAGCTTCGGGCTTTTTTTGTCTCTCGACATTCGAATGGAGGTCAAACATGGCTGAGACGCCCATCCTTAATGCCCATAATAAAGACGAGTATCCGCCCATGCACACAGCGGAACACATCCTCAACCGGACGATGGTGAATATGTTCGGTTGTGAACGCTCAAAAAATGCGCACATTGAGCGCAAAAAAAGTAAGTGTGATTATCACTTGGCTGCGCAGCCCAGTGAAGAACAAATCGCCGAGATCGAACGCCGCGTGAACGACGTCATTGCGTCTCAGGTCGATGTGACGATCGAGTTTGTGAGCCGCGATCAGGTGCCCGGTGACGTCGACCTCACCAAGTTGCCCGAAGATGCCAGTCAGACACTCCGACTGGTGCGGGTCGGTCAGTACGACGTTTGTGCCTGCATCGGAACTCACGTGAAAAATACGCGTGAGATCGCCCCGTTCAAAATTCTTTCGTCAGACTGGAACGACGGCGTCTGGCGCGTGCGCTTCAAATTGCTTGAACAGGCATAGCGCCCTAACCGAGTCGCAGCAAAACAAACTGGTCGTTGGCCCTGCCAGGCGAGGGGGTAGACGCGTATTTGGCAATGACGCGGTAAGACGTCCGGTTCGGGCGTCTTACCGCATCATTGCCAAATAGCGGCGTAGGGGGAGACTTCCCCCGCCAAAATAAGATGATGATGCGGGGAAAGACCAAAGAAATACAGGATTATTTCAGCACTTCCAACGTGTGGTTGAAGCGTTTGCCCTTGGTTTTGATCGTGATCGTGTATTTCGTATCGGGTTTGAGCGTTTCAAAAGGTTGATCGGTGAGCTGTTCGCGCGTGCCGTCGGCAAGTTCGCGATAGGCCACGATCTCCCATTTGCCGCTTGAGACATACGAGACGTCATCGGTGGCGCAAACCGTTTCGGAGGAGCGTCGGAAGCAGACTTTGACGTTCTTGTCGGACTGTTTGCCGTAATAGACTTGAGCGACGCCCTTACTGGCGGGTTGCAGATAGCCATCGATCGTGATCGAGCCGAAGGGGGTGGAGTCAAAGGCCAGATCCATGGGATAACGTGCGTTTTTCTTGACGGAGACGTCGATGAACTCGGCTTTTTTGATGCGATAGGTGCCGGCCGAGTTGATGTTCTCGTTTTCTGCGTTGATCTTGACTTGGAGGGTCTTATCGTCGGAATAGAATTTGGGGAGTTTGAGCGCGAAGACGGTGACGATCTTGGCGTTACCGGCGGTTTCGAGGTCGGGCAGTTGAACGGTCTCTTCCGTGCGGGTCGGCCAGAAAACGTGAAGATGCGTGCCCTTGCCTTCGCTTTTGACTTCGACGAAGTATGGGAAGCCTGACAGGCAGTCCAAGCGTTGTTCCTGGTTGGGGGCGATGGGCTTGCCGTTGAGGCGAAGGGTCATGGTCGAAAGGTCGATGTTGGTCGGGGCTTTGAGGATGACTGACGAATGCTGATAGAATTCGTCGCGCATCATTTCGATGGAAACGGGGTTTTCGACGAAATTGTAATCTCGGGGCAGACGGGTGATGTAGGGAACGTAGCCGTCGGCATAGGCCGTGATCACGTTGTCGTGTTCGATCAACAGCGGGTAAAGACCTTCGATGAAGTTGGGCGCGTTGGGATCGACGTAAACACCGTTGACGAGGATGCGTGCAGAATGCGGCGTGATCGAGATGGGGGTGTCCGTCGCTTCGAGGTGTTTGTTGGTGACGACTTCTTTGGCGGCGGGTTCGGGCTCTTGAGCCACGGGGGCTTCTGGTTCGGGGTGATTTAGGTTATAGAGGTGAAGACCCAAATAACCTGCAAGGCCGAGCAAAATGACGATCAACACGATGACGGGCGTGTGATCGGGTTTATAGACGGGGATCTCGCCGTTGGCTTTCTCGACTTCTTCGAGAAGCGTCGAGTTGATCAGAAGCGTGCCTTCTTTTCCGTGATTGGGAATTGGAGTCTGTGCGCCGGAAGTGGCACCGTCAGTTTCGTCGCCGACGACGGGATTGACGGAAGAGACGACGATACTGGATTTATCGACGGCATCGCCAAAATCTACGGTTTCATCGTCTTCGAGTTCCTGGGCATGTTTTTGCGCAAGCTGATCTTCGTCGAGTGAGGATACCGATTGGGGCATAGAAAAAACTCCAGAACTGTAAATGGGATAAATGTCATGCTTGCGGGCATGACGAAAGGCGTCGAATGAGGGGCAATTTATTTTGCCGTGTCGTGCGTCCCGAAGAAATGATCAAAGACGCACGCGCTTCGAGTGGATCTCAATCGTCGAAACTATTTACCTGCTTTTTTGGCATCTTCTTTTTTGATGACCTGGAAGCGTTCCTGTTTGAAGACGAGCGAGCGACCCGGGCCAATATCCGCGCTGTATTCGTAGATACGGCGATTGGCGAGGTCGAGACCGTAGCCGCCTTTGAGAAGCGACTTAGAGGCACCGGAACCGGTGTAACCAATGACTTCCCAGCCTTTGCCGGAGGGCAGCGTCGTCTGACCGTCTTTGGACGGGCAGTAAACTTCGCCTTCACGACGGAAACAGAGCTGAATGGATTCTTTGCTCAATGATTTGAACGAAACGATCGATTCGCCAAGCGGATCGGGCATGAGTTCCGTGTCAAAGTTGACCGTACCGTAGGCATCGGGATAGACGCCGAGGTTGAGCGGAATGCGCTGTTTACGCGAAATGCTGTATTCGACGAAGGCACCGTGAGGCGCGTTGACTTCGGATTGTGTCTGATAGATGGTTTCGCCCATGCGAATACGAATGCCGTAAGGTTCCGCACTGACGGGGAACTTTTTGATATCGACGACAGCGCCGTTCTGAGCGTTGTTGGTCGTCTGCATTTCGGGGATCTGGACCTTCGATTTGGGACGCTGTGTCGGCCAAATGACGTGCATGTGCGGCGCGAAGCCCGGTTTTTCGAGAATGAGCGTGTGTGGGCGGCCCATGACGACGTCGGTGACGTCTTTGTCGGGGAAATTATTAAGCGTACGACCGTCGAACGTCGCT
The DNA here is from genome assembly GCA_045643185.1 of Myxococcota bacterium. GTDB lineage: Bacteria > Myxococcota_A > Bradymonadia > UBA4248 > UBA4248 > RGIG464. The sequence continues at coordinate 13,151 of JAZUKH010000007.1, forward strand.
TTGAGGTCATAACCGATGACGGAAGCGTCCTTAAACTTGAATTCGATGGAGGTCTTGGTGTAGAGCTCGTCGCTTTCGAATTCGCATTTAATGGTGTCAGGGACTTCGTCGCGTGGCGTGTATGAGACGAAGAAAGGAACGAGACCATCCTGATAGGCGACGACCATGTTGTTATGGTCGCGGACGAATTTGGCTTGTTCGCCGTTTTTCCATTCCACACCATTAACATAAACGGTGGCTTCCGACGGGCAGTCGAGGTTAACGTCGTACCAAGAAAGCGTGAAGTCAGAAACGGTTTCTTTTCGGGCATTCGCGGCGGCTTCTTCCGCAGCTTTTTGCTCAGCAGCGGCTTGTTCTTCCGCGAGTTTATCGGCTTCGGCTTTTTTGTCGAGGACGAAGAAGATGGCAATGCCGACGATGAGGATCAAGCCGATGACGATGGCAACGACGAGGCCGCCATTGCCTTTCTTGGGCTTATTCATTTGGTCGCGCATGTATTCTTCGTACATTTCCTGACGTTTTTGAAGCTTACGATCTTCTTCTTCCTGAATGGCGCGCTGTTTCTGCATTTCATAATTATGACGTTCGGTCGGCGTCATCGCGGCGAGTCGCATTTGCTCATCGTAGGCTTCACGTTCGGCGTCGGTCATGTTTTGACAGGCCATTTCGTGTTCATATTCGGCGCGTTCTTCGGGCGTCATTTGCTCGAGCATTTTTTGTTCTTCATAGGCCGCGCGTTCTTCGTCGCTCATGGCTTCCAACATGGCTTCTTCAGCCGATTTGGCTGGCTCCGCAGCAACGGGGGTGGCTGCAGCAACAGGCGCGGGCGCAGCAACGGGCGCGGGCGCAGCAACGGGTGTGGCTGCAGCAACGGGGGCGGCCTCAGCGACGGGCGCGGCCTCAGCGACGGGCGCGGGCGCAGCAACGGGCGCGGGCGCAGCGACGGGCGCGGGCGCAG
>JAZUKH010000008.1:0-9459 GCA_045643185.1 Myxococcota bacterium
AAAGACCAAGTGTGATTTGACGAACAACGTTTGCGTCCCGCCCGATCCAGTGACCCAGCCAGGTTGCCATTCTGACCTTGACTGTGCGAACAACTCTTCTGGAAAGACCAAGTGTGATTTGACGAACAACGTTTGCGTCACGCCCGATCCTGTGATTCAGACGGGTTGCCAGTCTGACCTTGACTGCGCGAACAACTCTTCTGGAAAGACCAAGTGTGATTTGACGAACAACGTTTGCGTCACGCCCGATCCTGTGACCAATGATATGTTTAAACTTGTCATTAGTCAGGTTTATTCAGGAGGCGCAACCACTGATGCATTATATGATGCCAAATTTGTTGAAATATTCAATCCGACAAGTGAATCTATTCAATTGAAACAAGCGAGTATTCAATATTCAGCCAAAGCCTCATCTGATATATCAGGAATTTGTTCTTTACCTGATGACATTACAATTCCAGAATACTCGTACTACTTGGTATCATTAACCCCCGGGGCGACATTTTCTTCGCAAAATGCCGATTTCACGTGTTCGAAAATGGTTCAAGCTGCAGAAAAAGCAGGGAAAATTTATTTAGTACCCTCAAAAAATCAATTATCGTCAGCATTGCCACAGAAAGGTGAGTATATTGACGGAATTGGCTACGGTAGCGGTGCGAGCTGGTATGAAGGCGAGGCTCCTACGCCCGGATTAACAAAGAAGACAGCAGCTATACGAAAAAACGGAGGCTGTTTGGATACAGACAATAATGCCAAGGATTTTGATGTGGCCACCCCCAATCCGAGGAATTCGTATTCTCCCAAGCATGCGTGCGTTGTTGTCACAAATTGCAATACGGACAGTGATTGTGCGACAAATACAACCGGAGAAACGAAATGTGAAAACAACGAATGTGTTATTCCCCAGCCATTCTGTGGTAATGGTGTGATTGAGGGTATTGAAGCGTGTGATACAAACAATTTAGGTGGTTTGAGCTGTAGTGATATCGACGCGACCAAGTATATTGATGCTGGAAAATTGAAATGCACAGGTTGTGAATTTGATACATCAGAATGTGTTGAATGTACTGATGATAATTATGGATTGTGCAAAATAAATCAAATTTGTGTTTCAGGGCGTTGTTCATATTCGAATCCAGATCCGTTCTGTGGCGATGGAATATTGAATACTGAATCAGAAGAATGTGATGGTGAAGTGTTTAAAGACAATTTAACCACGTGTGCAGAACATAATTTGGCATACATCTCAGGGAAACTCATGTGTAACAGTGCCTGTCAGCTCGTTGAAGCAAATTGTGCCATTTCATCTGTTGAAAATAAATGTGATGAAAATTACACTTGGATTCCAAAATATGGAGTTTGTGCATTAAACATTAATAATGCCGTTGACCTCGTTACTTTGCATAATACTTGGAATCAGACGGGGGCGGCATCATACGCAACGGATTCTAATCAAAATCCAGCGTTCATTTTAACCTCGGATATAGATTTGGGCGTTATTTCATCCTGGGATGGTCTTGGTACGGAAGCAAATCCGTTTAGCGGGATTTTCTTTGGTAATGGCAAGTGGATTACAGGAACGACATCAACATGCGGTTTATTCAACGTTACAAACGGAGCAAGAGTAGATAATTTAAATATCAAAATGACGATTGAGTCAAACCAAACAACATTTGGCGGGCTTGCAAAAAAAGTGACCGGAGGTTCGTTCTCTCACATCCATGTGAAAGGAAATTTCACGAATTCTCATGGAGGAGGTTACTATTTAGACTACCCATACTATCTTGGAAGCATATTTGGCAGTGTAAAAGATGCAGAGCTTGATCATATTATCAATAATGCCATGTCTATATTTAATATTAGCAAGTATTCAGGAACTCAAGATATTTGGTACATTGGAGGTTTTGCTGGAAAATTGGAAGGCGTTAAGGCATCAGGTTTGACTTTTAATGGGTCGCTGGTTACGAACGCAAATGGTGTTTTTGTGGGAGGATTTGCTGCAGAAATGGAAAATAGTACCATCACAGACAGCAGTCAAAGCGGAACCCTTTCATTAACAAATAATGCGAGAGGAACAATTACCTATGCCTCTTCAATTGTTTCTAAAGCATCTAACAATGTTATATTGGATAATATTATACTGAACGATAAACTCTCACTTTCTAGTATAAACGGAGAGTCGACTTACAACTATGATTATTATTCAAAAGTCTTATATTATGATTTGTTTTATGATTGTTCTAACTGTTTATTTAACAGAGTTCACAGCATGACAGCTGCCGAAGAATCTTTTGGTTTACTTAATAAGGTATTTGCAGGTATTGGTAGAAAAGGTTCTAACATCAGAATAACAAACACCAGAATTCAGTCAAGTTATTATTTTGATAGTGATGTTGAAGATGAAGTGAAATTATATAATTGTGATATTCCAAACTATCCGATTTTTTCAAACTATGAATTGTCTAAAACGGTTGATGCGTTGAATAAAGTGTTATCCGATGCGTCACAGAATAAGGGGTCAATCAACGTTCCAGGGGGGAAATATCTTCCATGGTTTAAGAATGAGCAAAAGCAAGTAACCCTTAAAATGACGGCCTCCGAAAAAGAAATGTATATCGTTAAATAACTCGAGGAAGTCTCAGATCAACGATCAACAGTGAATTGTGTATTTGGGGCTTTAACCTGTTCTTACAGTACATGACGAGTTTATGAATAAAAAGCGCCGCGTATTGCAAAGCAATAGCGGCGCTAAGAGGCCGTATGCGCAAAGCGCATAGGCCGATGCGACGGGCGTATTGCGGAAGGCAATAGCCCGCGCCCAAAGAATCTCAGAGATTTACCAGAAATTTGCGCCAGTCGTCAGATCTTTATCATCGCTCATTTCGTTCAACTCTGCGGCTTCGGTGCACGCATCAGGCGCAGAGCAGCGCATGTTTCCGGAAGCTTTGCCGCGGACGTTTTGGACGGAGAAACTGCCGTAGACGGCATCCGGGGTGTAATGTTCGACGCGATTATCGAACAAACGAAGGTCCGTGATCGTGGATGCAGAGAGATGTCCTTCGTGAACGACGTTGTCTTTGATGCAGACTTTGTTGCGGTTCGTGAGCATAAGGCGAGTGTGGGTGATCTCATTTTCGACAAAGAAACTTGGGAATTCCTGGTTCATATCGGTGCCGTATGAGCAACAGATCGAATAGCCGCATCCAACGCTGTATGTGAATTTTTCGAAGTTATTGCGATACATGATGTATGACGATTTTCCGCGCGGAATAAAGGGATTATCGACGTATTTTTCCATGTCGCCGACGGAGAATCGATTATATTCGAGGAATGTATTGTATGAATCGATGATCACGTCGCCGCCGACATTGTCGTGGAAGTAGTTGTGGTCGACGATGACATTTTTGTTGACGCGTCCGGCGCCTTCAAAGTCGATGCCGAACTGCGGATCGGTGCCGCTGGTGTGATGGATTTCGTTGTTCGAGATGCGGACGCCGTCGACGCCGACGACGGAGATGCCTTGTCGGAAGTTATCATCAAATTCGCAGTTTGCGATGATGAAGTTGTTCGAGACTTGATTGTCCGGTTTATAATCGAAGATGAGGATGCCGTCGCCGTGAGCCGACTTGAACTTCGTTTTATTGATGAGGATATGGTTGGAATAATAGGACGTGATGCCGTTGCATTCTTCGTCGGTTGTGGTGGATTCGGAAAGCGTGTGTTGGCTCTTTTCACCGATGAGCACGCCGCCTTCGATGTAGATATTTGCGCGTTTGCGTAGGTTGATGATGTTGCAGTCGTAGGTGTTGGTCGGGATCATCTGCAAAATGACGTTATCACTCATGATGAGTGCGATGCCGTCTTGCATGTAGAGACCTTCCGTGAAGTTTTCTTCGGGACTGTAGCCGATCGGGTAGTGGCCATCCGGGATCACGATGCGCGTATAACCGGCGTTTTTGGCGTCTTCGATAGCTTTGGCGAATCCCTGGGTCGTTTCTTTAGCTTTTGAGACGTCGTAAACGTTTGAGATGTTGTATTTTTTAATGTCGATCGTCGTTTCGTAGCTGTATTCGGGAAGATCAGGGAATTCAATTTTTGGGTGTTTGGGGTAGCTCCATTCGGCGCATGTTCCTTCAATATCGGGCAGATCGGGCAAAATGCCGTCGGGGATCGTCTTCACGGGGCAGTCAATTTTTCCGTCATTGTCGATATCTTTGTCTTCGAAACCGCACCCACAGACGCCGGGGGCCGTTTTATTTGGGTCGTTCGGGCACAAGTCATCGGGGCAAGCATTACCGTCGCAACCAGAAACGCATTCTTTTTTCTCGATAAGGCCGTTATTGCACCAGGTAATCGTGTCTTTTCCGTCGATTTTCGTACAAGTCGTTTCCGTGCCGGAACATTCGTCGCATCGCTTGTCTTTGGCATTGCACAGCGCGGCATTTTCGCATGTTTTCTGTGTTTTCCATGCGTCAGAGACGCATTGTTCCAGTTTATTATCGGAGCATTGCCAGGCATTTTCGGCGCAGACTTTGTTGGTATCCTTGTTATCTTGTTTTCCCTTGTTATCTTGGTCTTTATGGTCATTTTGTTGCGATTGACCTTGGTCGGATTCGTCCGAGGAATCCTCGGAACACGCGTATGTGGTGAAGCAGAGTGCAGCAAGGGAGAGACATAAATAATGACGAATATTCATTGAACCTCCAAAGAGAAATAATCTTGAATTTATTAAAGTTGATAAAAGCCGATCACTGAACTCGCTACCTGGGCGAGTTGGATGGGCTAAATAGGCGAGTTAATGTGAATTTTCAATGGAAAAACAAGGAGATGCGTTCCATGAAGCGGGCGATCGCGCACCAAACAAAAAACGCCACTGTACAGAAGACAGCGGCGTTGAAGCCATGCGGCAAATTGCCGCAGAACGAGAGGTGAGGGTTGTTTATTCTGCAATGACGATGTAGTAGCCGTCGTCGAGTTTTTTGCAGTACGCGTTGTCGACGGATTCAGCTTCTGTGCAAGGTTTGAAGCAACCTGATTTGTCATTAAAAGTTTTGCAGAAAGTGTCGTTACTGCAGTTGAAGCTTATCCATTCATCGCGGTGTCCAGCGCCACGAGCACTGCAAGTATAGAGGATTCCGTCGGCGCAGGTTGTCGCACCGATGACGGAGCAAGCTTCATACGGACCGACGACATTTTCGTCCTCATCTTCGGAGCAAGCGACGAAGCCGAAGCCGAAAAGAGCGAGTGAGGTGAAGAGCAATTTTTTCGGAAGAAGCATGGTGATCACCTAAAAAGTGGGTAGAAACGAAAAAAACTCCCCGCCCGAAGGGGACGGGGAGTTTAGTTATCCGTTAACGTCGGAGAAAGAATTATTCACCGATGGGTTTACGAGGATTCTGGACCTGGCACTGAGCGGCTTTGATGATCGAGCGATAGACTTTGCCCGGGGACATGGAGACGCCGGAGAGGCCGATTTCGTGGAGGCGACCGATGGTGTAGACATCGCCACCGTGTTCACCGCAGATGAAGATTTCGAATTTAGGATCGATGGCACGAGCGTCACGGACGAAGGTGCGGATCATCTTTTCAACAGCGGGGTGGATGCTGATGAACGGATGACGTTCGAAGTATTCGTTCTTAACATAGAGCGGGAGGAAGCGATCGGCGTCGTCACGGGAGATGGCGAGGGTCGTCTGGGTGAGGTCGTTGGTACCGAAGGAAGCGAAGCCGTAGACGGGGTGAACATCATCAGCATAACCAGCTTCTTTGGCGCGGAGGGCGGGAACGATTTCGGAGCCGGAGATAGCGGCAGCCGGGGTTTCGACCATCGTACCGAGAGCGTAAGGAACCGCGAAGCCCTGTTCTTTCTTGACCTGATCAGCGACTTTGACGACGATCTTGCGGATCGCGGCAACTTCGGGGGCAATGATAACGAGCGGGATCTCGATTTCGGGTTTGGGGTTTTTGCCTTCTTTGATGAGTTCAGCAGCTGCGTCGAGGACAGCTTTGACCTGCATTTCAGGAATTTCGGGGTTGGTGATAGCCATACGGACCGAACGGTGACCGAGCATCGGGTTTTCTTCCTGTTTCAAACCGCTGTTTTTCGGGAAGAATTCGTGGAGCGGGGCATCGAGGAGACGGAAGGTAACACCATAGCCGTCCATAACTTCCATGGAGTGTTTGAAGTCGGCTTTGGAGAATTCGTAGATCGTCTTGAGGGCGGCATCAGCTTTAGCTTTGTCGTTTCCGAAGAGGACTTCCTGGATGTAGGGGAGACGATCGCCGAGGAACATGTGTTCGGTACGGAAGAGGCCGACGCCACGGGCACCTTTGTTGAAGGCGGGGAGCGTTTCAGCGGCTTCAGCGTTAGCACGAACGTTGAGGGATTTGATTTCCTGGCACCAATCGAGAATGGCCTGAGCGGATTCTTCGAGTTTGGTAGGAACGGACATAGGAACTTTACCGAGGTAAACTTCGCCGGTCGTACCAGAGATCGTGATATAGTCACCACGTTTGATGGTGTAACCGTTGCAGGAGAAGGTACCGGCAGCTTTATCGATGGTGATGCAGCTGGCGCCAACGACGGCAGGAATACCCCAAGCGGTCGCCATGATTGCGGCGTGGGAAACTTTCGTACCGGTGGTGGTGAGGATACCGCGGGAGGCTTTCATACCCTTAACGTCTTCCTGGCTCGTCATAACGGTAACGAGGATGGCGTCTTCTTTGTTAGCTTTAGCAGCGAGGGCTTCATCCTGCGTGAAGCAGACTTTACCGCAAGCAGCGCCGGGGGAAGCAGCGGAACCGTTAGCGATGACCGTAGCGGCTTTGCGATCTTTCGGTTCGATCTGCGGGAAGAGGAGTTCTTCGAAGCGTTCGGGGTTGACTTTGCAGATCGCTTCTTCTTTCGTCAAGATACCTTCTTTAACGAGGTTGTAAGCGATAACGGATTCAGCTTTCGCGGAACGTTTACCATCACGGATCTGGAGGAAGTAGAGCGTAGGAACGCCGTTGACTTCTTCGATCGTGAATTCGGTATCCTGCATATCTTTGCATTTCTTTTCGAGCTTTTCGCCAGTGGCTTTCAGTTCTTCATAGACAGCGTGGAAGGCGGGATCTTCGTGATCGCGGAGGGCTTCGATGGGGAGGGAGTTACGGATACCGGCGACGACGTCTTCGCCCTGAGCCTGGAAGAGAACCGTACCATCGAGGATGTCGTGTTTGATACCCGTGACTTTATCGCGGGTGAAGTAAACGCCTGTTGCGGAACGCGGCGTACGGTTACCGAAGACCATTTCCTGGATATTGACAGCGGTACCGAGGCTATCAGGAATACCTTCGAGTTTACGCGTGAAGATAGCGCGTTCGTTGTTCCACGAACGGAAGACAGCTTCGGCAGAAGCCATGACCTGTTTCTTCGGATCCTGGGGGAATTCATGGCCATATTTGACGTAGATGGCTTTGTATTTGGCGATGAGTTCTTTGAGGTCATCGGCGGTCAGATCGAGGTCCGTTTTGGCACCTTTTTCTTTCTTGAACGCGCCGAGGGTTTCTTCAAACGGATCTTCACCATTTTCGTCTTTGATCTGTTCGACGACATCACCGTACATCTGGAGGAGACGACGATAGGAGTCACGCCAGAAGCGGGCCGTGTCACCAACAGCGAGGGCGTCGACGATCTTGTCCGTCAAACCGATGTTGAGGATCGTGTCCATCATACCAGGCATCGAGAATTTGGCGCCGGAACGGGCGGAAACGAGAAGAGGATTCGCCGTATCACCGAATTTTTTGCCAGAGACTTTTTCCATCTCTTCGAGGCGAGTCATGATCTCATCCTGAAGAGCTTTTTTCATGTGGCCGTTTTCGAGGTCGTTAGCGTGGAAAGTAGGAACGTTGACGACTACCGGGCAACGGATATCAAGGATGCAGTGCATGAGGTAAAGGCCATAACCTTTACCACCAAGAAGTTCTTTCAGTTCGTCTTTGGCGACGCCGTTAAATTCAGGAATCTGAACACCTTTGTGGAAGAAATAGGTGTTTTTGTACTTTGTTCTGTCAAGCATGCTCGTCACATCTCCTTAAGTTGGTTAATTGTCTGCCCTCAAATACGGTCAAAATTGACCCGCATTTTTGAGGCGCATAAGAGTCGTGCAATTTTCGTTTTTTTTCAAGACTTATCGAAAGAATTTTCGTCTCTCGACTGACGGCTGCATAAAATAAGCACACCGCGAAAAAGGCAAGGCTCTTTGAAAAATATTTTTTACTTCGGATCGCTCGCCGGATCCGCCCACATGACATGCACAGGCGTGTTGGGCATCGTCATTTCGTGCAAAATACACCAGCCTTCCTGGCTCTCACCGGGGGCAACGCTCAGCGGATGACCGCCCAAACGTGTCTGGGTTGACTGCACGACACAGCTTTGTGGTTTGGCTTCGACCGTCGTGAGCACAAAATTGTGAAGGGCGACGGGGCCGTCATTCGTCACTGTGAGTCGCAGCGCCGTATAAGCGTTTGCATGGGGTGGTTGAACGACTTTCATGGACTCGTTCGTCACGCTGACCCTCGACAAAAACTGTTGCCAAGTCGCCGCAAATGCGCCTTGGGCTGCCAGGCTGCGTTCGTCAAAACGTGCACACACCCAACGGGGTTCGAATGCGCACAACGCGTCGCGTGCCGACAAGGCGGCATCAAAATCACCCCGTTCGAGTGCCAGACCAAGCTTGTCGAGTTCGCGTCCCCGAACCAGGGGCTGCGCATAGCTGTGTTCGATATCTGAAACAAGTTCGAACGAGTCGCCCATGGTGCGAAACACGAGTTCGATCGAATGCTCCATAACGTTTTCGGGATGCCACGCCGTTTCGTAGGCTGCCAGCCAGGCATCAAACAAGCCTTGGGATGAGATCTTGGTGATTTGGGGCAACACGTCGACGGGCACGATCGGCGTCTTCTGCAGAAACGTGTATAAAGCACGTTCGCCCTGACTTTTCGATTCGACGAGTTCGCACGTCGTGTGTTTGGCGATAAACTCGGTCGTGGCAAGGTAGTGGGGCAACTGCTCAGCGGGTATCTCGCTTTTAAACGCGGCATCGACGATGCGGATCGCCTCGCGTTCGCGTGGCGCGAGCCAGGGATCGAGCGCTCCGTATCGAGGCCAGTTTGGAAACTGCGCCACGCTATTTTGACAGATGTGTTGCGCCACGGCGCTGCGGTCGAGTGGGTCTACACGAATTTCGATGTGAGACGACGCCATGGTCTGCATGTCAAACGTGTCGATAGCATCCAGACCGGTTTTCTGACTATGTCCATCTGCATCGTGCGTCGGCGATTGACAACCGAATGCCAACGCAGTGAGGCAGATTAGGGAACCAAGTCGATTTTTTAACATCATTAAAAATGAGTGAATTCGTTGAGCGCTCGCAGTGTCGTCAAAACGACTTGGCGAGCGCAACGTGTGTGTGTGGG
>JAZUKH010000009.1:0-7786 GCA_045643185.1 Myxococcota bacterium
ACTGGCTTGCCATCGGCACCGCAGCTCGTTGCCACGCCATCGCGACAACCAGGCGTGCAGCTCGACGACGTTTTGCAAACGTCGCCGTCGCAGCCCAGTTCACCACAAGACGTCTTAACTGGCTTGCCATCGGCACCGCAGCTCGTTGCCACGCCATCGCGACAACCAGGCGTGCAGCTCGACGACGTTTTGCAAACGTCGCCGTCGCAACCGCGGCCCTCACACGATTCCTTGACCGTCGTGCCATCGGCATTACAAGTGATCGCCGTGTCATTCTGACAGCCGGGAACACACGTCTTCTTGTCAGACGAGCCTTTACAAACCGAGCCATCACAACCATTAATACAGACTTCCTTTATTTCAGAACCATCCTCACCACATGTCACTTGAATATCCTGGTAACACCCCGGCACACAACCCTGCTCGCCTGACGGATCCGAATGCTCGTCACACGCCAAAACCGTGATCGACAAAGCCATAATGCACCAAACAAAACTAAACGACTTTTTCATAAATTCCTCATGTCTGATCGCAACAAATGTATTCAAAACGCACCTCTAAATGAGACGCTCCATCCAAAACACCAATTACCAGTTATACCCCTTCCACGCAACTCGCAGCGCCGGGGGACGGTAGAGACGTGCGGTCCGCGCATCTCTCCGGCCCACTGCGCGCCGCAGGCCTAGGCCTGCTCAAAAGCAAAATGCTCAAGGATCAACGCAAATTCTAAAACAAATTGTAATCCCCCGGGTGAGTAGTAACGAATATCAAGCACACAGACGCGCCGTTATTTGAAACACACGGCGTTTTGCCCTAAAATGTGACGGCGTTTTGTGCGTACGTACTTTCTAGCAGCGCTGCCCAAAACAACGCTCACTACGAAAATGCGCAGATCCATGTTTTATTTTGATTACGGAGTGTTCCATGAAGAAGGCGTTGATTCTCTCCCTGTTGGGATTAACCGCCATGACAACGTTTGGTTGCGAAGAAAACGCTTTTCACGACCGATCCACTGAAACCAGTGTAACGCATCACCCTATTTTTAATGGTACACCCGACACGAGTGATGCACACAAAGCCGTCGTTGGTCTCTACGTCAGCAATAATCCAACGCGAAAATCATGTGACGACAACGAAGTCGTTTTCTGCACCGGCACCCTTATCGCATCACGTTACGTGTTAACGGCAGCTCACTGCGTTTCAAAAAACCTCAGCAAAAATCTTGCGTTGAAACCCATCATCGTCGACGACCCATGCAATCAATTTCTCAAGATCTGCGTCGGTCCAAACGAGAAAAACTGCACGTCAATGCTCGATATCGAAAAGATCACCTACCACGAGAAACACTCTGAGTACTTTGAAAACTTCGACCCCTATTACTACACACTGACAAACGACATCGCCCTGATCAAACTAAAAAAAGCCGTCGACACCAGTGTCGCAAAACCGATCCCTGCACTGCCACCATGGTTGGGCATCACCCACGAAGAAGCCAGTTCGGGCAAACTCATGGCTGAATTTGTCGGCTATGGCTACACCGAAACAGGTTCCATCGGAACAAAGCTGACGATCAACACCCCGATCGCCTTGTACTGCGGCAGTGAAGATCTCCAAGACGGCTGCAAGACCGATATCATCTGGAGCGTCAAAGGGTGTCACCCCAATCCACAGACCTGTAAAGAGTCCGGATCGTTTTCATACGACGAGGCTATCATGCTCCCCTATGGTGCCTTCTATTACAGCCAGGTCGAGGGTGGACCCTGCAACGGCGATTCCGGCGGACCCGCCTTTATCAAACGAAATGGACAAGAATACCTCGCCGGCATCACAAGCTTTGGCGACGAAGCCTGCAAGTATTACGGATTATCCACCGCAGTCCAAGATCACTTCGAATGGCTCATTCAACAGGCACCAGAACTCGTCGACGATTACGGAGATATCTGCAAAGACAAGGTCGATAACGACAACGACGGAAAAATCGACTGCGAAGACGAAACCTGCAAAGGCAGCCGCTTCTGCGAACAGGACGAGCCAGATATCAAACCAGATTCCGACGACGATCCAAGCACGCAAACCCACGAAACCAAATGTAATGACGGCAACGACGACGACGGCGATGGAAAGATCGACTGCGATGATCAAGACTGCGCCGATTACGCCGTCTGCAACAAATCCTCATCCAAAAATAAAGACAGCTGCGACGCGACAACGCGACGTTCCTCACAAAACTCTGCGATCCTGACTCTCCTCCTCGGGCTCCTCGCCCTACTCGGACTGGCTCGTCGCACTTCAAATCATCACGCATTCTAAGAGGCTGGTATGAAAAATTACGCGATTTGGTCGCTGACCTGTTTGGCATGCGCACTCGCCATGACTGCATGCGACGAGTCTTCCGATAAAACAGAACCGATCACCGTTCAAACCGAAACTGGACTAAAAAGCATATCCCTTAGCAATTGTGGCAACGCATCCACCGTATTCGTCTCGCTCAACCAAAAACACGACGCGCTGACCGTAAACCTCGAAGCCTCGTCAAATAAAATTAGTATCAAGCCAGAAACATTGACGTATGGTCCCAACGACGAATTCCGCACGTTCGAGGTCAAATGCGTCGGTGAAGGCACATCAAGCAACGTCGTAACGGTCAAAAGTGACATCGATGAACCGCGTCAGTTCTTCGTGCAATGCTCTGGCAACGAGATCACGTGTCTCAAACAAAACCAAGACTGCAGTAACGACGCCACCACGTGCTGCGAAACAAATACGTGTTGCGACAACGTGACCTGCGGCACCCAGATCGACTGCACGGCCTACCCGTCGTGCCTCAACTACGCCGAATGCAATAGCCAGAACGGTTGCCTGGCCGACGAGACTGCCGGCATCATCATCGCACCACTCGCCGGCCTTGAAACCTCCGAAGACGGTGACACCGCGACTTTCCAGCTCAAGCTCAATACAAAACCCACCGCAAAAGTCGTCGTCACATTCACCTCGTCCGACGATACTGAAGGCGTCGTCGCAAACCCCATCGTCACCTTCACGACCGAAAATTGGGATACCCCACAAACGGTGACCGTGCGCGGACAGGACGACGAAGATGCTGATGGCGACGTCAAATATAAGATTACCGTCAAATCGGTCATCAGCGACGACAAAAATTACAACAACATGGCCGTCGCCGCCGTCAACGTCACCAACATCGACAACGAGGTCTCGGACTGCGACCCCGAAATGTTCGTCAAAACGACCAACAATGTTGCCCTCGAAAACCTTGAACTCTGGGAGACAGGTGTTTCCAAGTCATTCAAAATCAATCTTGGCTGCCGCCCGACAAACGATGTCACCATCACGCTCATAAGCTCCGACGAAACTTCCCTCGCCGTAAAATCCGACCCCATCACATTCACCAAAGCAAATTACGCCATCGCGCAATACGTCAAAGTCAAAGGCGTCTATGATGGCGAAGTCGACGGCGACAAAAACGTCGACCTCAAATTCAAAATTGCAAGTGACGACATCCGCTACAACAGCTACGCGCCCGCCCCGCTACCCGTCCTGGTCCACGACACCGACCGCACGATCACCGACGATGCCATCACCCTACGGCTCATGGCTGCCAACATTACGACCGGCGCAAATCAATCCTACGACGACGGCGAAGGCATCCGAATCTTCCAAGCCATGAAACCCGATATCGTCATGATTCAGGAATTCAACATGCGCAAAGACACGATCGACAACCTCGTCATTACGGCCTTTGGCAACGAATATGACTATTATCGCGGCTCTGGTGACATTCCAAACGGCATCATTTCGCGCTATCCGATCCTCGAGACCGGCCAGTGGAAATCACCCGCCATCAGTAACCGCGGCTTTAACTACGCCGTGATCGACATCCCCGGACCAAAAGATCTCGTCGCCGTCTCCGTCCACCTCTCGACCGAAACCGACAAACAGACGAGCGAGATCCCCTCACTCGCAAAGCAAATTGCCACAGTCGCGTCCAATCGATACGTCGCACTCGGCGGCGACTTCAACACAAAGAACAAATCCACATGCACTGGATCAGAACTCGCCAGCATCTTTAAAATGGACGTCGCAAACTGGCCAACCGACCAAAACGGCAACGAAAACACAAACTCTGCGCGCGCAAATCTCTATGACTGGCTACTTAGCGATCCAGAACTCTACGATCACGAAGTCCCCGTCGTCATTGGCGAACACAGTTATCCACACGGACACGTCTTCGACTCACGCGTTTACGCAGGACGCTGCAAAGAACACGACGGCGTCAATGAACTCGACGACGTCAAACCCGTGCAGGCAAACGATTCCGCTGAATCCAACGCCATGCAGCACATGGCCATCATTCGAGACTTCTCGTTTGCAATCAAATAAACAGCCCACAACACATCCTGTTTTTTATTTATTTTGGGTGGGGGATGTCTCCCCCTACGCGGCTATTGGCTAAGCCAATACGCCGCTACCCCCTCTTACGCACACGGATTATCTAAATGAAAAAAATTTGTATATTTCTCTGCTTGCTCCTCGCAGGATGTGCCTCTACCCCCACACAGAATTCGTCAGAAACAGCCGCATCGACCCTTGAACAGAATTCTTCTGAAGTTGACCAGAATGCGACTGAGAACAACAACATGGCAGAAAATGCCAAGGTGACAGCTCAGACATCGAATACGTTTACGCCGATCACCCAATTTAATGGCAATGAATGCGACTCACAAGAGAACGAATCTCTGATGAGTGATGATGATGACACGGAATGTCGTGATTGCGAGCGTGAAGTCAGCCTTGACTATTATCCAAATGACGAGCACGGATCTATTGAGGCTAAAACCGGCACGATCTTAAAAGAGCCCTGGACGCTCAGTCAGTTTGCAAAAGAATTTAATGTTGATAAAAGCCGCGTCGAACTGCTTCAAACGCATAAAAACAACAACGGTAAAATTTATCTCGTCTCAGTTGCTTCCGAAAATGAAGACACATGCAATCAACAAAAAGCTATTTATCTCGGCATACGCGGTTATGACGAAAAAGATCAACAGATTGTTTCCTTTTTCTCCATTGGCGAATATTCCAGATCCTACTGCGGAACATCCGTAAGAGGCAGTGAAGAAATCGGCATACGCAATGTCAACCTGATTACCGCCGGAAATATTAAAAGAATTACGTCAGATCCAAATATAAAAGGATCGGTGGATGTTTTACAAACCGTATCCAATGGTGAAAAAGATTTCGTAATTCTTTCAATTTACAACACACTGGAAGAGGAATTTACTTCCCCACCAGATTATGATTCTTATTACGAAAGTAGCGTCACAACGGGACAATTCTGGCTCGTTTCATTACATCCTTTACATGTTGAAATGGTCGCAACCAATTTCTTCGAAAAAAGTGAAAGAAGTATGTCAGAGTCAAGTGATGAGAAAAACTGGACCACTAACGAAAGCTATAACGACACGCGCTGGATATGCAATTTCGATATTCAGGGACACAACTGGGCATATCAATGCCAAAAAACCGAAGAAACGGATGGACCTCGTCAAATCGTCGATCAATTTACAAAAATCGGATGTTTTTAGGAACTACCTAGCCCGTGACTTTCATTGTCTGATCATAATGATGCACGGTCTGCACGTCTCAACAAAATCTCAGCAGTAGCGAAGCCAAAGGCGCGCGACCGTCTTATGGTGAACCCAATCAATTTGATATTTCAAACTCTGAAAAAATTATGATAACTTTCAAAGAAATCATTCAGTCCATTCGCGAAACCTCACTCAACCACAAGCAGGCCGGAACCAAGTTCGAAGTGCTGATTCAGCGCTGGTTCCTGGCAACGCCGTTGTTTAAGGTCAACAAAGCATGGTTGTGGACAGACTTTGCACATGCTGTCGATAAAAATGCGGTTGATCTGGGTATCGACGTCGTGCTCGAAATGGTGGACGGTGAATACTGGGCGGTACAGTGCAAATTTTACAACGACAAAACCAAGGTCGACGAAGACATGGTCTCTCACTTCCTCGGCCATCAAGGTTGGAAATTCAGCCTCCCCCCCAGCCCCTCTCCAAAGGAGAGGGGGGAAAAAGTCCCCCTCGCCTCTGGAGAGAATGTTTCATCCAAAGTCCCCCTCGCCTCTGGAGAGGGGGATTTAG
Organism: Myxococcota bacterium; assembly: GCA_045643185.1. GTDB lineage: Bacteria > Myxococcota_A > Bradymonadia > UBA4248 > UBA4248 > RGIG464. The sequence goes on from JAZUKH010000009.1 coordinate 6,171, forward strand.
GGGGTGAGGCCAAAACCTTTTCTCGTTTTGTCTGGGTTGATACGGATGCCGTTTGGAACAAACATGCTGAAGAATATGTGCATGGGCGCGACAACTTTACGCGCATCGGTATGGACACCCTCGGCAGCTCTAACGTCGATTGGGATGCGCTCTATCGCGGATTACCGGCGAGTGTTCCGCCGAAGAAACTGCGTGATTACCAGGTCGAAGTGCTGCATAAGTGCGAAGCGTATTTCAAAAATAACGACCGAGGCAAAGTTATTATGGCCTGCGGTACGGGTAAAACGCTGACCTCACAGCGCATTGCCGAAGCCATTGCTGGAATTAAGGGCAGTCTAGTTCTCTATTGCGTGCCGTCCATCGCGTTGCTCGGTCAAACGTATCAGTCGTGGGCAGAAAATGCCTTTGACCCAGAAGATGAATCGAAACCGGCGCCACTATTCGCTATAGGCGTTTGCTCCGACAACAAAGCCCTCGAAAAATCGAAGAAAAAAGACAATGCCGGCCTCGATCTGATGGATGAAACCGCCATCGACTCGGTTTTGCCCGCAACGACGAGCGTCACCGCGATTAAAGACCGATTGCTCGCCGCTCGCAGTATGCACAATGAAGGCATGAGCGTCGTTTTCACCACTTATCAGTCATTGCAAGTCGTCGCCGATGCCCAGGCCATGGTGCTCAATGAAACCAATGGAGAGTTCGGTGTATTCGACATGGTCGTATGCGATGAAGCACATCGCACTACGGGCGCTTCAAAAGAAGGCCTTGAATCGAGCTTCATGAAGATTCACGATAACGCGTTTATTCGCGCCAATAAACGCGTTTATATGACGGCAACGCCTCGCATCTATGGCGTCAATGCCAAATCTGAAGCAAAGAAAGTTGCAGCAGACGCCGTTGTCTGCTCAATGGATGACGAAGCTATTTATGGTCAGGAAATTACGCGCATCAGCTTTGGACAGGCAGTCAACCTCGGATGCCTCAGCGATTACAAAGTCATCATTTTAACCGTTGACCCAAAAGATTTGCCAGCTTCCGTCGTCGAAGAGTTCGAGAACAAAGACAAAAAAGAGATTGACCTTCCCACGGCAACGCGCCTTGTCGGCGCCATTCACGGCCTTTCTAAGCAGCTCATCGGCGATGCCGGTAAAACACTTGCCGAAGACCCCAAACCTTGCACGCGCGCCCTCGTCTTTGCCACAAAAATCGGTAACATCGACGACGTCGGAACATCCAAAAACATCGAAGCCATCTTCCCCGAAGTTTCCAAGCTTTATCTCGATTCCAAAGCCTACGACGAAAGAAAGCAGTTCGTATCTATCGAAGCCAAACACGTCGACGGCGGCATGAATACCAGCGAGCGAAATCGTATTTTGGCGTGGTTGGGTGAAGAGAGCACCACCCCCCAGCCCCCAGCCCCCGAAGGGAGGGGGGATAACAACCTGATGTTCAGAACATCAGAACATAAATTATATAAAGATCTTAAAGATAGAGCCCGTGAACATCGAAAAAATCCTACAGAAGCTGAAGATAAATTATGGCAAGCTATAAGAAAAGATAAACTTGGTTATAATTTTAGACGTCAACATGCGATTCACATCTATATTGCAGATTTC
>JAZUKH010000010.1:0-8980 GCA_045643185.1 Myxococcota bacterium
GATAGTCCTGACACACCCTCAAAAGGACATTACGAAACCTGGTGGCGCACAACCGATGCTTCAACCAGCACGTTATACTGGGGCGGCCCAGCCATCCACGACATCAACGACGATGGCGTGCCCGAGATCATCGGATATGGCGGCGAAGTTTTCGATACTAAGACTGGCGCGCGCCTCAACCCGTCTCAGTCGATCTACGAGCTCTCATACACTCCGACGCTCGGCGACTTGGACGGCGACGGCAATGTCGAGATCATCGGCTCAACCAACGTTTATCGATGGAACAAAGAAACCAGTCGGTGGGACAACGCCTATCCCAGTGTCCACACGGGCGTCTACATTCATCATTCATACGCCGACTTTGGCACGCGTCATCCCGACGGCACCTTCGACTTCGAAACGCTGGACGGCATCGCCGAAGTCGCAACCTGCGGAAACAACCTCGTCGATATCTCGACGCTTCAGGGGGAGAAGCTTCTACACGAGTCGCCAGGAGAAATCGATACTGGCGGCGGTCCGTGCACCATCGGTGATTTCGACGGCGACGGTCTCCCCGAAGTCGCCACCGCCTTCGGTAACTACTACCGCATCTATGACCCCCGATGCCAAACTGGCGATCCTGGATGCGCAGGCAACAAACTCCTGTGGCAGATGGCCTCACAAGACCTCTCTTCCGCTTCGACGGGGTCTTCGCTCTTCGACTTCGATGGCGATGGCGCCATGGAAGCTGTCTACGCCGACGAATGCTACACCCGCGTCTATGACGGCAAAACGGGCGAAGTTCTCTTCTCGGCCTACCGCGCAAGCGCAACGTGGCATGAATACCCCGTTATCGCCGACGTCGACAACGACGAATCCGCAGAGATCGTTGTAGGTTCAAATAACAGCATCATTTGCCCACGAGGTAGCTCGGCTTCGGTCACTGCCGACTCGATCCACCGCGGTCTCAAATGCCAGACCAACGCCGACTGCAAATCCAACAACTGCGTCAAAGTCCACGAAACGGATACGCTCGGACTTTGCCGATGCACCGCCGACAACCAGTGCAACTATCGAACTGACGCAAATGGCAACATTCTCAACGAATACGCCTGTCTCGATGGGCTAAACGCCGAAGACAAAGCCGGCGGCAAAGTCTGCCGCGCCATACGACGAAACTCCGAAAAAGTCACCGGCGTCCGCGTCATGCGTGACAGCCTTGACCGCTGGACAAGCTCCAGAAATCTCTGGAACCAGCACGCCTACAACATCACCAACATCCTTGACGACATGACGATCCCCAAAACCTCGTCCTGGGTGCAGAACTTCAAACAGACCGATCCGAAGCTCAACAACTTCCGCCAGAACGTTCAGGGCTCACGCGGTCGCAACGTGGCGCCCGATATCACCGGCCGCTTCACCGGCAATACCTGCACACAGTCTGGCTCCGACATTTCCGTCAAAGGCGTGATCTGCAACCGCGGCACCAAAATGGTCGCTTCGCTCATGCCTGCCACCTTCTACCTCGCCGATGAAGCCGGCGAACGCGGCGACATCCTCTGCGTCTCCTACACGACCGCAAACGTCCCCGTCGGCGGCTGCCTCGAAGTCTCGTGCAACCTCAAAGACAAATTCACGAACGTCGATCAGGTCGTCGGAAAAGAGATCATCATGGTCGCAAACGACGACGGCAACGGCGGCAGAACCACCGTCGAGTGCAACGACAACAACAACGAAGACCGAACCACCGTCGATAGTTGCCCAGTCTACTAAATTCATTCTTGTTGTTGCGACCGCTATCCCTTCGGGATACGCGGATCGCTGTGCGCCTATTGCCGATGGCAATACGGCGCATTTTTTTTAGGCGACCGCTATCCCTTCGGGATACGCGGATCGCTGTGCGCCTATTGCCGATGGCAATACGGCGCATTTTTTTAGGCGACCGCTATCCCTTCGGGATACGCGGATCGCTGTGCGTCAACACGTTTCGTTGCCACGACCGATGAATAAAAAAAACCTGGCTTCACTTCATGAAGCCAGGTTTCACGTGGTTGCGGTCCCACTGCCGCAACAAGCGCTTGCTTGTCGACTATATTATAATGTTAGGATTTGATGCCGAAGTCGTATTCGTGCAAAGCAAAAGCGATGTTGATCGCGTGATCGGAACAACGTTCCAGGTCACTGGCCATATTCGTAAAAATAACACCGCCGAGCGGGTCGCACTGATGAGCCAACAAACGATTGACGTGATTATTGACGATGCGCTTTTCGAGGTCATCGACAAGTTGTTCCTGCTTTTCAGCAAGACCAAGATCGTCAAATTTCTCGTGCTCAAAAATGTCGATGCACATTTCGATCGCTTTGATGGACTCTGTGGCGATCTCGCGCAGATCAGCAAGGCCGTCCTCTGAAATCACCGCTTTTTTAGATTTCACCTGGGATTCGTATTCGGTCAGGTTTTCAGCGTGGTCGGAAATACGCTCGATATCCGCAACCACAAGGGTCATCTGAGAGACCTTATTGCGCTCATGTCCAGTCATGTCGCTGGTTCGCAGCTTTACGAGGCGTTGCGTGATGGCATGGGTCAAATAGTTCACCGATAACTCGGTTTCTTCGACCTTCTCACAAAGCTTGTCATCAAGATTGAAGAACGCGTCGACCGCATTTTTTAGGTTACGACACGACAAACGGGCCATGCGCGTAATTTCTTTTTGAGCCTGATCCAGGGCAACGGCTGGCGGCAAATTGCCGTCCTGCATATATATAAGCTGGCGATCCTTCAATTTTTCAGTTTCAGCCGGTAAGATCGGCAATACTTTCTGAGAAAGCTTCACCAGGAACGGCGTAAACGGCAACAGGATCGCCACAGCAACGATGGCGAAGATCGAGTGGGCGTTTGCCACCTGTCGACCAATATTATCGGGCGAAAGCGACTGGATCCAATCCAAAAATTGAGGAATGAGCGCAATGATTGCGATCAAAATGGCTGCGCGGAAAAGGTTGAAGATCAGGTTGAGCGCTGCCGTGCGTTTACCGTTACGATTGGTCGTCAACGACGCCAAAATGTTCGGCGTGACCGACCCAATGGCTGCACCAATACAAAGGTAGACCGCCATTTCAAAGCTAATGAGCCCCTGAATCGCAAACGTCTGAAAAATAACGACCGATGAGGACGAACTTTGAAGCAACGCCGTAAACGCGACCCCAAAAACCACCGCCAAAGCCGGGTTTTGAAGGTTCCCAAGAAATGAAATGAACTCCGCACTTTGCGAAAGCGGGTAGATCGCATGACTGATCAGCGAAAGGCCGACGAACAGCATACCAAAGCCGAGAATGACCGTGCCGATATGGCGAACGATCGTCTTTTTGACGAAAAGACAGAGTATCGCGCCGATAAACAGAATCAGTGGTGCGTATGCCCCAAGACTAAAAGCCGTGATCTGCGCAGTGATCGTCGTACCGATATTGGCGCCCATAATGACACCGATCGCCTGTAACAACGACATCATGCCAGAATTGACAAAACCAATCACCATCATGTCGGTCGCAGCCGAACTCTGAATAAGAATGGTAACAAGCAACCCAACAAAAACAGCAACAATACGGTTACTTGTAGCGTGTTCCAGGATGGTTTTCAGCTGATCACCAGCAGCGTTTTTCAACCCTGTTGACATGATCGACATGCCATACAGGAACAACCCGACCCCACCTAACAGTGCAAAGAATCCGAGTATATCCATACTCCTCCCTCACCAAGGATAAGCCCCCTTGAAAACCATTTTCTTGGTAGGCGCAGACGTTTAGAACAAACATCAAAATATAGTCAAGCCTTTTTCCCGTTTTGTTCACGCCCCAGGTTCACGCTCAGCCGTCCGCGCGTCTATCCATCCCCCTGCGAACCGCAGCCCCAGGCCTGCTCAAAAACAAATTGTTCAAGAATAAGCAAACGAAAACAAATTGTGATCCTCGGCTGAAATATTACCGCCTGAACAAATACATACAAATCGTCTTGACTTATTTTCTCGGTGTTTATCCTTATCTGCCCGTGAGCGATTGAATAAAAACCGTTCAAAGCCTTAAATTGTCTAAGAAAATTCATTTTTCAACGGACGTATTTTTACTGATCAAATTAACATTTGTATTTAATATATAAGGAGCATCACAATGAGATTCGACAAATTGACGATAAAATCACGCGAAGCCATAGAACAGATGCAGAAACTGGCTCAACAGTCCCACCATTCGGAACTTTCGACGCTGCATTTATTAAAAGCCCTGTGCCTTCAGGAAGGTACGGTGGCTTCGTTACTCGAACGCGTCGGCTGCAAGACCGTTCAACTGATCGGCCTGATCGATGCCGAACTGGCCAAAAAGCCCAAGCTCCAGGGCGCAGACGCGAGCGTGTCCCGCGAACTCAACGAAGTCTTTGAAGCCTCACAAAACCTCGCCAATGACATGCACGACGACTATGTGTCGACCGAACACTTCATTCTGGCGATGAGCAGCCGTGCCTGCGATGCACGCGCTCCGCTTTCACAGGCTGGCGTGAAATACGAAGACCTCTTGCACGCACTCGTCGACGTTCGAGGCACACAGCGTGTCACGAGCGAAAACCCGGAAGCCACGTTTGAAGCCCTCAAACAATATACGCGCGACCTCACCGAGGACGCTGCGAAAGGCAAACTCGACCCGATCATCGGACGAAATGAAGAAATTCGACGAACGCTGCAGGTGCTGTCCCGCAAAACCAAGAACAATCCTGTGCTGATCGGTGAACCCGGTGTCGGTAAAACCGCCATCGCGGAAGGCATCGCACAGCGCATCGCCTCCGGTGACGTGCCCGAATCACTCAAAAATAAACGCGTTCTTTCACTCGACCTCGGCTTGCTCATCGCGGGCGCAAAATACCGAGGTGAATTCGAAGAACGTCTCAAAAGCGTCCTGAAAGAGATCTCGACCTCAAACGGCAACATCATTCTCTTCATCGACGAGATCCACACGCTCGTCAAAGCGGGGGGCGGTGAAGGCGCCATGGATGCTTCAAATATGCTCAAACCGGCACTCGCCCGCGGCGAGCTTCGATGCGTCGGAGCCACGACCCTGAAAGAGTACCGAATCATTGAAAAAGACGCTGCCCTCGAACGTCGTTTTCAGCCCGTCATGGTCGATGAGCCTTCACAACAGGATGCCATCACCATTCTGCGCGGCATCAAAGAACGATATGAGACGCATCACGGCATTCACATCACCGATGCCGCCATCATCGCCGCAGTTAACCTCAGCACGCGATATATTGCCGATCGCTTCTTGCCCGACAAAGCCATCGACCTCGTCGACGAAGCCGCCGCGCAATTAAAAATGGAAGCTGAAAGTCTGCCTACACCCATCGACCAGATCGAACGCGCACTCATCGAGCTCGAGATCCAACGTCAGGCACTCCTCAAAGAAACCGATGACGCCTCAAAAGAACGACTCGCACAGACCGAACGTGACATCGCAGAAAAAAAAGAACTCGCAAGCGGCATGAAAGCTCAGTGGCAACACGAACGAGACATGCTCAAAAACATCAAGGAAGCCAGAAAACATCTCGATCAGCTCAAAATTGAACTCGAGCACGCACAACGCGAGGGCAATTACAACCGCGCCGCTGAACTGCGTTACGGTGAGATCCCCGCACTCGAAAAAGACATCGAGCGCATGAACGAAGACATGGCAAATTATGGCGATCAACACGAAACCTTCTTACGCGAAGCCGTTCGTGCAGAAGACATCGCGGCGATCGTCGCCAAATGGACTGGTATTCCTGTCAAAAAAATGATGTCGGGTGAATCCGAAAAACTGCTTCATCTCGAAGAATACATGCACGAACGCGTGATCGGTCAAGACGAAGCTATCCATGCCGTGTCGGACGCCGTTCGTCGCTCACGTGCTGGTTTGCAGGATCCCAAACGCCCAATCGGTTCCTTCATCTTCATGGGACCGACCGGCGTTGGTAAAACCGAGCTCGCCAAGACACTCGCTGACATTCTCTTCAATGACGAAACGTCCATGACACGACTCGACATGAGCGAGTATATGGAAAAACACAGCGTCAGTCGACTCGTCGGCGCGCCTCCGGGGTACGTCGGCTACGACGAAGGCGGTCAGCTCACCGAAGCCGTCAGACGAAAACCCTATTCCGTCATCCTCTTCGACGAGATCGAAAAAGCCCATCCCGATGTCTTCAACATGTTGCTGCAGATCCTCGACGATGGCAGACTCACAGATTCAAAAGGCAGAACCGTCGATTTCAGAAACACCGTCATCATCATGACGAGCAACGTCGGAAGCGACATTTTGCAACAGACGGAGATCCCGATCGAACAGCGAAAAGATGCCGTTTTGGCGCGCCTCAAAACGATGTTCAAACCCGAATTCCTTAACCGAATCGACGAGATCATCACCTTCCAGCCACTGACCGCGGAACAGATCGGTGACATTCTCAAAATTCAGTTGCGTTCGCTCGAACAGCGACTCGCGGAACGACACCTCAACCTCGAACTCACTCAGAACGCATTCAACGCACTCTGCCAAAATGGCTGCGACATCACTTACGGCGCTCGTCCTCTCAAACGTGCGGTGCAGCGTGACCTCGAAAACCCGCTTGCCAGATTCATGCTCGCGAATCCACTCGAAGACCAGCAGAAGATCCTCGCTGACTGGATCGACGGGGAAATGCACATCACCGCAATCTAATGGGTCGCCTAACCCCTACACACACACATGAAAAACTGATATAAGCGCGCGCTTTGGTACTGCCAAAGCGCGCTTTTTTTGTGCGTTCAGACAGGATCAATTTCGTCAACGACCTTTTTTGAAGGAGAAAGTATGAATAAACGCCGCATTTTGATTACCAGCGGACTTCCTTACGCCAATGGCGCCATCCATCTCGGCCACATGGTCGAGACCATCCAGACCGATATCTTCGCCCGCGCCATGCGCATGTGCGGCCACGAAGCCCTCTATATGTGTGCCGATGATACGCACGGTACACCGATCGAAATCAATGCCGCAAAACGTGGCATTACGCCAGAACAACTCATCGCTGAAGCCGCTGTCTCGCACAAAAAAGACTTCGAAGGCTTCAACATCGGCTTCACACACTACTACACGACCAACTCACCCGAAAATAAAGAACTCGCTTACTTCATTTTTGACAAACTCAAAGCCGCAGGACACATCAAAGAAGAAACCGTCAAGCAGCTTTACAGCGAGTCCATGAACCGCTTTTTGCCCGACCGCTACGTCAAAGGCACCTGCCCCAAGTGCGGCGCGCCTGACCAGTACGGCGATTGCTGCGAAGTCTGCAAAGCCCACTACGACGCCCTCGAACTCGTCGAACCCAAAAGCGTCCTGGATGGCTCAACGCCCGTCATTCGCGAATCCCATCACCTGTTCCTCAACCTCAAAGACCTCGAAAAGGAACTGCGCGACTTTGCCAACTCCAGTGCCCTCGACGACGAAGTGCGCAACTTCGTGCTCACCTGGATCGACGAAGGCCTTCAGGCTTGGAATATCTCGCGCGACAAGCCGTATTTCGGCTTCCAGATCCCCGGCTATCCCGACAAATACTTCTACGTCTGGATGGACGCTCCTATCGGTTACATCGCCACGACAAAAGCCTGGTGCGACGCCAACGGCAAGTCCCTCGACGAATACTGGAAGAATGAAAACACCGAGATCTGGCACTTCATCGGCAAAGACATCATTTATTTCCACACGCTGTTCTGGCCGGCCATGCTCAAAGTCGCTGGTTTCAAAATGCCCGATCATGTCCATGCCCATGGCTTTTTGACCGTCAATGGCACCAAAATGAGCAAGTCACGCGGCACGTTCATTCTCGCGTCAAAATACCTCGAGATCCTGCCGGCTGCGTTCCTCCGCTTCTATTTTGCCAACAAGCTTTCGACCGGTGTCGATGACATCGACCTCAACATCGAAGACTTCTACTTCCGCGTTCGTTCCGGCCTGATCGACAACCTGGCCAACCTGCACAACCGTTCGTTTACCTTCGCCGAAGGCAAACTCGGTGGCAAACTCGACGATGCTAAATACGATGACGCCGCCAAAGAGCTCATCGCCTTCGCCAAAGACCAGATGAACAAGATCGTCAAGGCCTACGAAACGCTCGACACCTGCGCCGTCATTCGTCTGATCTGCGAGATCGGCAACAAAGCGAACCTGTTCTACCAGGAACAGGCGCCGTGGACCTACCTCAAAGGCGACGATGCCGATCCCGAAAAAGCCCGTGCGATCGTCACCGCGTGTGCCGAAGTCGTCCGTATCATCGCGATCGCTATCAAGCCGGTCGTGCCTGACTTCTCCGAAAAGATCTTCAACCAGCTCGGTCTGCCCGACCAGAACCTCGAAGACCTCGACCGCTCGCTCAACAGCTCGAACTGCATCAAAAACGTTGAAAAGACCTACCTCCGTCCCGAACGCGAGACCTTCGACCTGCTGACGGCCGTCGAAGAAGCCCCCGCTGTGGCCCCCGAAGCCGCACCGGCCGAAGAACCCAAAAAAGTCGCCGAGATCGAACGACGTCCGCTCAAAGAAGCCGTCTCCTACGACGTGTTTGAAAAGCTCGACATCCGCGTCGGCAAAATTCTCGCCGCTGAAAAGGTCAAAAAATCCAACAAACTCGTCTGCACGCAGGTCGAGATCGGCCACCCGGACGGCCCCGTTCAGATCGTCGCCGGCATCGCCAAATACTACGAGCCTGAACAGCTCGTCGGACGCACCGTCCTCGTGCTCACAAACCTCGAACCGCGTCAGCTCTTTGGTCTCGAATCGCGCGGCATGATCCTCGCTGCGTCCGATTCCGAAGGCCTCGAACTGCCCACCGTCTCGTTCAGAGCACCCGGCGCCGAAGTCCGTTAATCACTTTGGAAATGCCCTCACATGCCGCCGTTGGCCCCGCCAGGCGAAGGGGTAGCGGCGTATTTCGTATTTCTGTAGAGAC
>JAZUKH010000011.1:0-12004 GCA_045643185.1 Myxococcota bacterium
GTCGCCAACACAAGGCTGGTCGGGGCTATCGCAGTTGTCGCCGACACAAGGCTGGTCGGGATCATCGCAGTTGTCGCCGACACAAGGCTGGTCGGGATCATCGCAGTTGTCGCCGACACAAGGCTGGTCGGGATCATCGCAGTTGTCGCCGACACAAGGCTGGTCGGGGTCATCACAATTGTCGCCGACACAAGGTTGGTCACAATCTGTCCCTGTACAGGCGTTAGGATCAAAACTCGCGTCTGGTTCTCGGCAAACGCCGCTCACCGAATCACAATACTTTTCGCAGTAACCGTTGTGACTTGAACAGAAGTTTTCTTTGCAGGCATCCAAACCAGGTTTCAGAATGCACTCGTTGCAATAGATCCAGTTTGTGGCGCAAGTATCGGGATCTTCAACGGAGCTCGTGGTCACGGGCACGACGCTGTTGACGACTTCGCAGACCGCATTCACATCGACATCATTCGTCACAAGGTACTGCTTTAATTTGTCATCAATCACGACCTCTTCTGGCGCCGATTGGGCTGAAGCGGACTCTTTATTTCCAGAAATACAGCGATAGTAATGCATATAAGGCTTTTGAACGAGGTCGCCATAAGCTTCTGCAGCCGTCAAATAATCCAAACCGCTGGCCGTATAGGCAAGTGCTTCGCCCTGTAGTTCAATCGTCGTTTCATTATGCGACGGATTAAGAAAAGCCTGTTCGACAGACTGATTCGTCACATCGTACTCGTAGATCATGGCATAAGTACGAATGGCGTAGTGCGTGCCATCGGGCGAAAAGTCAGCAGCCGTGACAGCGTTCATGAGTTGCTTGGCATTTCCCAAGAAACTTGTGAACGAGTAATCAGCGAGCGGAACAGGAATACCCGCGATGCGGTCGCCGCAAGAAAACGTTTCAACGCGGTGCAGCGTCTGTACACCACCCGTGGACTGCTTGGAGATCAAGTAGATGGCGCCGTCACGCGGATCGACCATAATGCTTTCGCCATCCGGATTAATGAATTTAGGGTCGACCGATTCAGAGATCGAATACTGCACATAGATCGTGCGCAGAATGTCAATGCTTTGGGGCTTTGAAAGATCATCACTGAGCACCGGATCGGGCAGAATAAAAATGCGTTTGTCATTTCGAATGAAGAGATTATCGCCCGTATCAGCCAAATAAAGACAACGCTTAACGCCATTTTCGTCGACGGGCAGATCAGCCACGTCCAGATCTTTCGGACAGGGACCAGCCGCGATGTCTTCCCAATCCTGGTTATTGGTGCCATTGACCTTCACTTTGCGGATGTAGTTACCATTCGAGTGGATCGCATAAAGTGACGTCGCGCCATCCGAGTCCACGTGCGCCCAAAAGACGTCGTCGTTCGTGTGACTCAATGCCAGGCCACTGATCTCGTCCAACAGCGGCGAAGCCAACGTTATGCTATTTCCGCCGCCGAGGTCATGTTCGGTGCAAGGCAACTCGGCATAAGCAACCGTTGGCAGTAACAAGGCCACGGCCGCAACAACACACATTTTAAAATTCATATTCACTCCGTTATATATAATAACCATACGTTACAGATCAGCCCATCGTCAGAACGCTACAAGCTGAATTCTGATAAATACGCCAGTTCACGGCGCCGCAGGCTAGAAAGGGTAGCGGCGTATTGGCAAAGCCAATAGCCGCGTAGGGGAAGGCTTTCCCCTTCCCCATCCCAAAATTCAAAATTATCCACCACCCATGCGGCCAAGGCTCACAAGGCGGCGATATATTTTAGCACGGAACTAGCCTTGTTTCAAAACCGCTGGAACAACAATTTCGAAAAAAAAAGCGCCCCGAAGGGCGCCTTATATCCATGATGTACGCGTGCTTTATGCGAAAAGTGGCTTATGCACCTTCGACGTTGGTCGCACAGATACCGATGGAGCTCTGATCGATGATTCGCTGATCAAAACAGACTTTGGCAGGAACGGTCTGATAGTCTTCCGATTTGCATTTATCGCTGATATCAAGACATTTGACCTGGCCCTGTTCGTTTGTGATGGCATCGTATTCACTGGAACCGTGACAATCCGAATCCTTTTCGCAGCTGGGCAAGCAAACGCGTGCTTCGAGCATAGCAGAACGAACATTCGTCCCGATCGTAACAGAGATCGGCATAAAGAAGTTCGTGAGAACAGCCTTGGAACCAGCCGGACACGAGGTAAATTCAGCCTGGTGAGACCAATCACCGAATTTAGCCATATTACAAATATAACCGAGGCCATTCGCCGATTTATCAAATTTCTCGTGCGACGCATCGATCTTGTGGCATTCGCCCTTGGCGCAGTCGGCATCGGTCTGATAGCAGTTGCCCATCATGACGGTGCACATACCATTGGGGAAGTAGATCGCAGGAGAAATACCGGATTCACGGGCATCCGACGAACGGAAGCAACCGCGGACAGCACCAGGCGCGGGCGTACCAACAGCGTCACAGCCAAAGATCTTTTCCTGTTCAGGACGTTCATAGCCGGCCATGCTACAAGCTTCGCCATAGCAGAAGCAGGGATCGCCGATGACACCTTTGTTATCTTTGAACGACTCAAACTGGAAATATTCGCTCAGTTTGCAGTGATCGACGAGGTAGTTGACGATCGTCGCATAGTCAGTCAAAGTAAAATCTGTCGATTTTTTCAGAACCGTACAATCAGGCGCATTTTTAGCGACCTGCGGCGTTGCGGCCGACGGCGTGTTAAGAACGCCGGGGACATATTCTTTTTGTTTTTCCGAGCCACCTTTATTATCGTTATTCGAATCGTTTGAGCCATTATCATCATCACAGCCCATAGCAAACATCGAAAACGAAGCAAAAAGGCTCAACAGAGCGACGGAACGAAAAACACGATTGAACATTTCAAAATTCCTTATATTTCAAGAGGTTACGAAACCTAACCACGCGCAACAGTGTTCTTCTGCGCGCTTAAACCTGGGCATAAACGTCAAATCTTTTGGGTTTATTCATGCTCTGTCGAAAAATCATTTTTGCAACGCATTCATGTTTCCAACGTAAAAACAAAAAAAAGCGCCCGATTGGGCGCTTTTTATTAGATGCAAGTGATGTAGCGATTATTCAGCTTTGTCAGCATCTTTCGCATCGTCTTTCTTATCATCATCTTTTTTGTCGCATTTGCATTTGCCATCGCATTTGCAATCGCCGTCACATTTGCAGTCACCGCCTTTGCAGCAGCAGCATTCATCTTTTTCGAAAACGAATTTGTAGAGAAGGCCGGCGATGACAGCGCCCACGATCGGGAACACGATGAAGACCCAAAGCTGAGCCATGGATTCACCACCATTGAAGACGGCCATGGCGAGGGAGCGAGCGGGGTTCACAGAAGTGTTCGTGACAGGGATGCTGATGAGGTGAATGAGGGTGAGGCAGAGACCGATAGCGATCGGAGCAAAACCAGCGGGAGCGCGACGATCGGTGGAGCCAATGATGACGAAGAGGAAGATGCAGGTGAGAACGGTTTCAGCGAGGATTGCGGACATGATACCAACCGTGTGACCACCGAAGGCATTGAGACCGTCAGCATTGAGAGCCTCAGACCAGCCGTTCGTCGCAAAGTTACCGACAGCGCCGTTGATCGCGGGATGAGCGATTGCAAAAATGAGAGCAGCCGCAATGATGCCGCCGATGCACTGAGCAATGATGTAAGCGACTGCGCCTTTGGCACCGCCATCAAAGCGGCCAGCAGCACAGAGACCGAGCGTAACAGCCGGGTTCAGGTGGCAACCGGAAATGTGACCGATCGCATAAGCCATCGTCATGACCGTAAGACCAAAGGCGAGCGCAACACCGACATAACCGATGCTGGGCGTAGCGCCACAGGCAAGCACGGCAGCGCCGCAACCACCAAAAACGAGCCAGAAAGTACCGATAAGCTCGGCAATCGCTTTTTTAGCTAAAGACATTGGACATTCTCCTTATTAAAGTTGTTATAGGCGCAACACAACACGTGCTGAACCGGATTCACCTAATTTTCGGACAAGCCGAATACAACTACTATTACGCTATTATGAACGACTCGTCAAAGCCAACAAACACAGAAAACCACGTTCGTTCAAAATAGCGACAAATCGATGGTCGCGACGAATGGGAAACGCGTTCTTCATTCATCGCGACAAGCTTAATGCGTCATTAGAAAGCGATCTGGCGAGGGGCGCGCGGGAACGGAATGACGTCACGGATATTATCGAGCCCAGTGGCGTACATCATAGCGCGTTCAAAACCGAGACCGAAGCCGGCGTGAGGCACGGTGCCATAGCGGCGAAGGTCGCGATACCAGCTGTAATCTTCTTTGACCATCCCAAGTTCGTCCATACGACGATCGAAGTAGTCGAGACGTTCTTCACGCTGGCTGCCACCGATCATTTCGCCGATGCCGGGGACGAGCACGTCCATGGCAGCGACGGTCTTGTTGTCATCGTTCATACGCATGTAGAAAGCTTTGATCTCTTTCGGGTAGTTGATGACGGCGACAGGGCCACCCACAACTTTCTCGGTGAGAGCGCGTTCGTGTTCGGTCTGCATATCCATGCCCCAGAAAACGTCGAAATCGAATTTCTGACCGAGTTTCTGAAGTCTATCGACGGCTTCGGTATAATCCATGACCGTGAGTTTGGAATTAACGAGGGCTTCAAGTCGGCTGATGCAGTCTTTATCGATGCGCTGCTGGAAGAATTCCATATCGTCAGCGCGTTCATCGAGAACGGCTTTGAAGATATGCTGAATGAAGGCCCAGGCGAGTTCAGCGTCGTCCTGAAGGTCGGCAAACGCGATCTCGGGTTCGACCATCCAGAATTCGGAAAGGTGACGGCGCGTATTGGAATTTTCAGCACGGAACGTGGGGCCGAAGGTGTAAACGCGGCTGAGCGCCGTGGCGTAGGTCTCGACGTTGAGCTGCCCAGAAACGGTCAGGTGCGCGGGTTTACCGAAGAAATCCTGACTGAAATCGA
The DNA here is from genome assembly GCA_045643185.1 of Myxococcota bacterium. GTDB lineage: Bacteria > Myxococcota_A > Bradymonadia > UBA4248 > UBA4248 > RGIG464. The sequence goes on from JAZUKH010000011.1 coordinate 4,991, forward strand.
CATCGCCGTTTTCGAGACGCGGCAGGTTAGCAAAGTCGAGCGTCGAAACGCGGAACATATCACCGGCGCCTTCGCAGTCGCTGCCCGTGATGAGCGGCGTATGGACCCAATAAAACTGACGCTGATTGAAAAACTGATGAACCGCCATCGACAGCGTATGACGAACACGCGAAACGGCGCCAAACAGGTTCGTACGCGGACGAAGGTGAGCCACTTCGCGCAGGAACTCACGGCTGTGGGCCTTGGGCTGAATCGGATAGGAATTGGGATCATCGACCCAGCCGACCACTTCGACGCTATCCGCCACGACTTCGTTCGCCTGTTTGCCACCAGCGGATTCGACGAGCTTACCCACAACGCGAACGGCACAACCACACGTGATGCGCGTCACATCGCTCGCATAGTTCGCGAGCGTATCATTCGCAACGATCTGAAGCAGCGTGAAGCACGTGCCATCGCTCACATTGATAAACGAAAATGCTTTGGAATTGCGGATCGTACGGACCCAACCTTCGATCACGACCGTCGCGCCAACGGCAACACGACCAGCCGCAATGTCTTTGATCATAGTGACCTGTTTCGACATATTTTTTGAACTCCACATATAGTTAGAAACCGCAAAATTGCGATACTCAAAAAAAAGCCCTGTCTTAAATCACGAATGCGCCTTTTTTTCAAGCATAGAGCTTTCGCCTACCACGATTTGTTCGGGATTATGTGGTTTACATGAACAAATCAATTTGTGTAGAATATCCGCGCACTTTTTCTCTAAACAGGGAGGACATTTCCAATGATGAATGATGACGAAAAACGTACGAAAGACAACAAGGATGCTGAAGTGATCGACCTTGAGGCCGCCCGCGAAAAAAAAGAGGCAGAAAAAGACGCCAAAGTCGACGCCAGTGCAGATGATGCCCAAAAGGGCGAAACCCAGTCTATTTCCTTAAACGAAGCCATCTCGACGATCAAAACGGCGTTTACCGAAGTAAAATCATCGCTCGAACCCTTGGCGGCAACGCTCAAAGAAATGACCGCCGCTGCACAGCAGGGCGCCGAACAGGCCAAAGCAAGAGTCGATGCCGAAGAACAAGGCAAATCCTTCGCCGAAATGAGCGATACGGAACGCGTTAAACAACGCATCAAAGACGCTGCAAACGGCGTCTCGGATGCCAAAAAAACTGCGTCTCAGGTCGGGGAGATCGTCAATCTTTCGCTTGAACGTCTCAAACGTCAGGGAGTCGAAAAGAAAATTGACCTCAAATCCGTCGTGCAAAACGAATTTGAATCCTACGCCGACAAAAATCTCAAGGACGGCGACTACGAAACCGATGAAAATGGCAAAAAAGTCGTCACTGTAAACGCCAAGTTCCTTCAGGAACACTCGGAAGTCATTCCCAACATCATCGGCGGCGTCGCAAACTCGTTCGTGCGCACCCTGTTCGGTGACGTCCTCGGTATTCAGGAAGTCATCGATCGCGCCAATCAGCCGGACGGTGCTCAAAATGCCGACGACGCCAAAAAAGCCGACGACGCCGAAAAAGCCGACCAGGCGGTCGAAGCCGAAAAGCTCGTCGAACAGAACCCTGCCGCAGACGACCAGAAATCTGACCCCAAATACCGGGTTCAGTTCGACTTCGCCAAATTGTTCGGCAATATTATCAAGTCGGCGACACTCACCACGAACGGCGCAAAACCAGCCGAAGGCGAAGAAGAAACGATTCGAGAAGTCTCGGCCAAATCGGCAATCCTGCTAGAAAACACGCTGAATGGCAAACCCACTGACCTGAACGACCTCCAGATCAACGCCCAGCCTCCAAAACCCGATTCGTTAACGCCTGAAGAGATCCAGCCACTCGATGAAAAACACCAGCGAATCCTCGACCTCGCCAAAGAATACGACCAGGCCTTGAAGGGCGATGACGACGAAAACAAATAATCGTCTTCAAATTCAGTCATTTTGACCATAACGCCGCGCCATTCACGCGGCGTTTCTTTTTTTTACGAGTCAGCCCATGATTTCCACCAAAACCGGCGATGCCGGCCAAACGACCTGGCGCACCATCCGCGTCAACAAAACAAGCCCCGAGATCCAGATGCTCAGTCTTTTTGACCGAGCCATTGCCGAAACCGCCAGTGCGCGAGTCCTCGCCCGCACCCAAGGCGCAAGCGACATGCTACAAGACCAACTGGCACGCATCAGCCGCATTTTGAGCGACGTCTGCGCCATGCTCGCCGCAAACGCCGCAAGGGATATCCTCACCGACCTCATCTGGTGCGACAAGATCACGATGAACTTTGAACTGCACGAATTTGTCGATTTTGGCACGCGTTCGCAACTCGCCGCAGCCATCAACCTGGCCAGAACATCCGTCCGGTGTGCCGAAACCGCCCTGATCGACGCCTGTGATGAGCAGGACCCGCTCATTCGTCCCCTCGTCAATCGCCTGTCTGACGTTCTCTTCGTGCTTGCAGCTCAGGCCTAGTCTTTCGCTTTTCCAACCCGATCACACAGGGAATATCGGAAATCCTCTCGCTTTTTTTTCAATTTCAGCGAACCATTTCCAGTTCCCCTGATTTTTTGCTATAATATAGGTTCACGTGCGCGTTAATTCGATAAAGACGCGCAGATGTTGAATGTCTTTATTTCAGAGAACCCACATCCATCGTTGTCTTCGCGGAATCCTATCAGGAACAGCGAGGCATAACGCACACCTTGTAAAAAGGGGTCGCCATGACGAAGTCTCAATTTATCGCTATATTTTCTTCGATCGCCCTTTTGGCTGCAGCCTGTTCAGAGTCGAATTCATCGAATTCGTCGGAACAAGAGCCGCCGGTAACACCAGAAAGCGAAGTCGTCAAAGTTGACCCCATCGTTCGCGTCGTCGAATCCACTGAAGGCTGTGCGCTCGACAGCGACTGCGCAGAAGGGACATTCTGTTTTCAAAAGATCTGCGTGAAGCAATGCAGTGCCGACCACAATACGTGCCCGGACGGCTACCTGTGTCAAGCCTCACGAGGCCTTTGCGTCACCCGCAATTTTGTTTCGGAATACGCTCAGCTGTACGCTTCCATCGAAGCCCAGATCGAAAAAGAAGTGCCGACCGAAGACATCAGCGACGCCATCCTGCCACCGGAAGGCGCCGCAGCCTTGACCGAACTGGAAAGCCGCACGATCGACGCAACGAACGTGGTTCGCAGTGTCATCGGTCAGACGAACGAAGATCAGGCGACGATCAAAAACATCGCTTTTCGTCGCCACATGCCCAACGTGGCGCTTCTGAACGACCAAGAGACCCAAAAGACCATGACGTTCGACGCGGAACAGCCGCTTGGCGACGTGTTTTACGCGGTCAAATTCGACGATGGCTCGGTGCCCTGGCTCCAACAGGCCAAAATGACCAAAAATGCCGACGGCTCATATCGCTACGCGTTTGAGATCGACGCGACTCAGGCCAAAGCCATCATTGCGCGCAAACGTTCGCCAGAAGACGCCGACAAAAGCGCCTTCACATCGACCGAGATCGTCTCGAGTGCCGGGAACTTCGGCGTTGACCTCATCGACGCGCCATCCCTTTCTGGCCTCTACACGGGCTACGTGGTTCCACGCAGCATCCTGTCCGGTATCTCCCTGCCCCTGCGTGTCGGCTTCACGACCACGCCGAACACGGCAGCCAGTTTCACTGACATCAAGTCGATCCGCGTGTATATGCCCGTCAGCGAAAAAGATCTGTTTTCGCCCGAAAACGTGAAGCTCCAAGACAACAAACCGCTCGAATCGTGGGCATGGGTCGATATGCAGCCGTCGAATAGCTGCTCTGACGCAAACATCAACCGTTGCTTCGTTGCAACCTTTTCGACGAACGATTTCGCGCCTTATGCGAGCAGTCTGTTTGACGAAACGAACCACGTCAACCGAGCCATTCGTTTTGAGATCACCGATTATGACGGCGATGCCCACGCATTCACCGGCACGCTCATCGACAAATTCACGGGGCTCTACCGCGACATTGCCGTTCAAAGCGCAACGGGGTCAGACAACCAGTTAAAATGGCACACGACGTCGACCACAGCAGATTTTATGGTCTCCTACGACCGCGCATTCAACGAGGAAGGTCACCAGCACGTGATCGACAACACCAACGAACGCCCCCTCGACGAGAAAGTCGCCCCGACCTGTTCCGACAACGCGGTAAAAGCGATCCTCGCCAAGCTGACTTCCCCCTACTCGGGCGATTGCGGCATCCTGGATGACGACCAAAAAGCCGAGTGCAAACAATACGCAGCCTGTTCAGCGATCAAGAGTCTGAGCACGTTCAACGCGCTCGACAACGACCAGCGCTGGTTCTGTCTCGATCAAAGCGTCGCGGCGCTTGCCAGCGACGACACGCGCCTCTCCGTCATCCTTCAAAAAGTACTCACCCCGTCCGACAAAGAACACGCCGATAACGTCGTCGAGGTCTGTGGCAAAGAGATCAGCAATTTCAAGGATTTCCAGGAACTTTGTGCCGACAGCACGTGTGACCTGTGCGGCGATCATCCAGAATACGTCTGTGCCGCAGACCTGTTGAGCGATCAATTCATCAACGACACGTCGCTCGACCAGGATCAAAAAGCTGGCCTCGTGCGCCACTGGACCAGCATGATCCGCGAGTCCTACCTGCCTCAACAATACTTGGCTTGGAACGCCGACGTCGACATCCGCGAAAAATGGCTGGAAGGCGCCGTCTATGCCAATTCCTTTGCGTCCAGCATCATGAACAAGCACAACGACGAGCTTTTGGCGCGTCACAGAAGCGAAGTTCTGGACGTGCAAAAAGACGTCATCCGCAAACAGCTTCATCCAAACACACTTGAAATGCTGTCCAGCAGCCTGATCAACAGCGATCTGACAAGCGTGAACGCGTTGAACGCCGAGCGCAGCACCGTGTTGAGTGAACTGGCCGACACTTGGCAGGCGTTCGGCAGCTCGTTGGCGCTGGCGGCAAGAAGATACGACGTCCTTTCACAAAACGACGCGGACCGCCTCAAAACAGCCGGCGAATTACGCGGCTACCTGTTTGACCTCTATCTGGCCGGCGTTCTCGAATCTCAACTCAATCTGAGTGCCAATGTCGGCTCCCTCAACGACGCTTACGGCGCCAACCTCGCCGACATCCTCACAAAGATCGCTTCCCTCGACCAACCTTTTGAAAGCCTCGTCTTCATGCGGGATGGCGAAGTCTTTACCGATTCCAGACTCGAGACAGAATCGACCGAAACCGCACTCGGCACCGTCCGAAAACATGCCAAAGACTTGGTCGACAAAGCCGTTGAAAAACGCAAGACCGTTTTCAAACAGCTCGAAGACAAAAAGCAAAACGCGCTCTCGACCAAAGACCAATATCTGAGTGCACTCGAAAACATTCGTGCCGACATCATCAACCTGTGCGGTTACCCGACCGACTGTATTGGCGAGCAAAAGAGTTCCTGCAAATTGTTCGTCGAACCGAATTTCTGCGGCTTTGCACTGTCACAAATTGACAAGACCGGCGTCAGCCTGGCTGCAAGCGACGCGTCAACCATCTCCCAAAAAGTCGGAGATTACCAAACCTGCATCAACAAGCTCATGCAAGGCAAATCGGGCTCCCCGAGCGCCGAAGCCATTGAACGCTGCCTCGGCGCAAACATCGCGTCCACAGGACAAAGCGTCAGCTTTGCAGACAGCACCAATACAAGTCAGGCTGGACTCGCCATTCTCGACTATCGAAAAGCCGACGAAGAATACATGGCTGCCGTTGCGGAATACGATGTCCTCAGCAAAAAAGTCAAAAACAACGAAACGACGCTCATCGCTTACAAACAGAACCTCGAAACGAGCTATACCCAGCAAGTCAGCTATCTGAAAGCATTGGAAGAAAACATCGCCACCATCTCGCAATATGCCGATGCCCAAGCTCAGACAGAACTTGCGATCCTGCAAGAAAAAGCCAAATCCGCGCAGGATGCCTACGACAAACAAAAAGAAGCCGTCCAGTCATGGGAAAAATTAGGCAATGCCCAGATCGCCATACTTCACACGATGAATTCGGCCTATGCCGCCACAACGGCCACGAGCATATACAATTATATGAATATGACCACCGCAGGTTATGTCGGCATGATCAACAGCATGCTCGCTTTTGACGAACAAGTCGGTGCGCTCGGCGTTGACCCGCATCTAAGCCCGATTCGAAACGATATTCAAGCCAAGGTCACGAACATCAAAGCCACGTCCCAGCGCGTCCAAAAACTGGCCATGTCGGCCGAAGCGCTGAACGCGATCGATCAGAACCTACAATCGGCCTGGACCTACAAACTCGACAAAGTTCAGATGGAACAGACCGTCGACCTCAAAGAACTTCAAAAAGGCCTGGCCAAAGCGATCAGCGAGCTCACCGTTCAAACGCAAAGCGGCGAATTGAGCGGTCCTGAAATCGAAGCCAAGATCAAAGCCCTGGAACTCGACAACGAAAAACTCATCGAGATCCAAAAAGTGGAAGAAAGCCACCAACGCGACCTGGCTGAATTTGACCGTCTTCGCACCGAATTCCTGAATGTGGCACTCGACCTCACACCGCTCAGTCTCACGCTCAAGCTCAAAGAACTGGCCCGCGAACGAGCCCTGCTCAACTACCAGGTCGTCTGCCAGCGCGCTCAACTCCTCGCCGACCAGTACGACAGCAAACTCGAACGCTACAAAACCGTCAACGACCGACTTTTCTCGGCCACGTCCTTCTTTGAATACGCAAGCGACCTCTCCAGCGTCGAATCCTTCATCGAATATGCCCGAAACGCTTTGTCGGATTATCTCACGGCGATCGAATACCTGACCGTCCGTCCCTTCGTGGAACTGCGCCGCGCCATTTACACGGCCCGTGGCACCAACGAACTCGACAAGATCTACGAACAGCTCAACGACCTTACGAACAAATGCGGTTCCGGCGCTCAGACCGACAACACCGTCACGATCTCGCTACGCAGCAGGCTAGGCATTCC
>JAZUKH010000012.1:0-11828 GCA_045643185.1 Myxococcota bacterium
CTCCTGTATTATAGCATAATACGCGTCATTTTCTGTCGCAATTTTTAGCTGTGACCAGCGGCATATAAACGAATGCGGGGCAAAAAAAGCGGCGCGTATGAAATAGCGCCGCTGGCGAGGCGTATTCGCAAAGCGAATAGCCAAGCCGTCAGACAAAAAGCGGCGCGTATGAAATAGCGCCGCTGATTGCACGCGTATGAAATAGCGTGCACCCCAAAATATAATCTATTTTTTTGAATTTATTATGATAATTTTTAATATCAGATTTCATGACTTACTTTTTCCAACCAGAAATATCCTGTTTAAACGCGGTGGCTCCTTCAAATATCCATCTCATATCAGTGACATTTTGTGAATTCCAGTTTCATGCATGCGTGAGCCGTAACCCCATTCCTCACGCCTCACCTGAGTTCCGCCCGCAACGCTAAAAACTCTTCGTCATCGTCAATACGTTTTGGCCATCGACGTAGGCATAATCGATCGTGTCCATGATCTTCTTCGTCATGAAGATGCCAAGTCCACCGGCGGTGCGTTGTTTCGCGGGCAAAGTAATATCGGGATTTTGCTGTGTCAACGGGTCAAACGGTCGACCGGAATCCTTAAACTGCAGTTTGACAAGCTTTTGATCAGCATACATACCGAATGAAATTTCGCCACCTGGCTCGTCATAGGCATAACTGACGATATTGACGAAGATTTCTTCAACAACGAGCAATATTTTGAAAATAAAATTCGCCTGACACGTTGTTTTACTGAATACAGTACGCGCATAATCCTTGACGCGATTGAGTTCGTCGAGCGATGCAGCAAAGGTCTGAGTGGCGAGCGTTTTTTCGACAGGCCCTTGGTAAGAAAGCATGAGCATCGTCATGTCGTCAAACTGTTCGGCGTCACCCACGAAATCTTTGACAGTGTTTTTGATGCCAGCCAAAGTCTTTTGCAGGCCATCTGTGACGTGTTCAGTCATGTAATCCAACAGCCGCTGATCGCCAAACATCGCTTTTTGAGCGGTCTTGGCTTCGGTCACGCCATCGGTGTAGAGGAGGAGCTTTTGTCCAGGCGACATAGTCAGGTCAAAAGTTTTGTATTTCATGTTGCGCTTGCCCGCCAGGACAAAGCCGGAACGTTGTTTGAGCCACTGCGCTGTCCCATTGGTATCGAGCAACAGCGGTGGATTGTGACCGGCATTGATGTAGCGAAGCTGCCCGGTCGCCAGCTCGAGCAGCCCGAACCACACGGTGACGAACATGCCCAACTTATTGACGGCACAGAGCGTGTTATTCACTTTTTCAAACATCTGGTCGAGGCTTTGATTCTGTTCGACCGAATTTTGTATGAGCGTCTTCACACTGACCATAAAGAGCGCAGCGGGCATGCCCTTGCCGGATACATCGCCAATGACGACGGCGACGTGTTCCTGGTCGGGCATAAACATGTCGTAAAAGTCGCCGCCGACTTCTTTGGCAGGCGTCATGGTCGCGTAAATATCCACTTCGGGATAATCCGGAAAAACCGGAAAATCATTCGGAAGCATATTTAATTGTAATAAATTCGCAAAAGCGAGTTCTGCTTCCATGCGTTTTTTATCTTGTAGCGAAGTCTCGATATCCGACAAAGTCCTGTAAATATCACTTTTTTTCGCACTCAAGTGGTGAGAACTGATCGCATTCGTGCTAACAGCCTGAATACGGGTCTTCATATTTTCGAGCGACCTCGTCCATCGGAAAGATAAATAACTGATAATAAAACCAGAAATGAAGATGAGTAAGAGTACAGACCAAAAGATGTGGTCTTGAGCCACACGCACATTTTGGCTCATGATCTGATAATCCGTAACGCCAACGAAAGCCCCGACGATTTTTTGATTTTCGTCACGCAGTGCCTGATAGACGGTGTATCCGCGATCCCCCCGGTAATCCTGAAACGCTCTGGCGACGCCTTTTTCAAGCAGTTCTTTCGCGATATCTGGCGCAATGGGTGTGCCCAGCAGATCATGATAGAATTCATCACCGCCGACGACGATGAATTGCCCGGGTCGACAGTTAAGATCCTGACAATTCTTTGGATCGGCACATTTTTCGGGACACAATTGCGTGACCATGAAGCTCTCGTTCACGCGTGTGTAATACCAGTCGTAGAGAGCGGAATCGGTATTTGGCTTTTGAATGCCGCCAAGCCATTCCTTGCCGCGATACAAGCCATCGTCTTTAGCACTCCATCGATTTTCACGATGGAGCCGGTCGATGAGTGCCGTAATAACGTCGATATCAGCGCGCAACGTCGCATCGGTGACTTCAATATTCAGCAAGTAAGCAGCTCGTTTGTTTAATTCGAGGATCAAAGCGCTCAAAACAAAGCTGAGTACGAAGCAGAGCACAACAATTCGAACACTGATCTTATGATTTTTAAAAAATGACTTCACGTGTTCGAATTTCAACATGTTTTAGAACTCCAATTTTTTCAAGTATGAGGAATGCCGACTCACGCGCCGTTTCAGGCGCGCATAAAGGCCTGGCGTATTCGCGCATGCGAATAGCCAGGCGCGTCCGGCGTATTCGCGCATGCGAATAGCCGGCGCAATAATATATAATTATATATAAATGTTAATCAAAGAACCCGAGGCTTGCAACCGCATCTATGGCTTTTTTGACGTAGGACATATCGATGATCGGCCACGCGAACCCAAGACGGTACAAAGCTTTGATGGTGAACGCGTTGTCAGAACCGATCAACACGCGATGCTCACCGGAATTATTCATATAAGCGATGAGGCCAGAAATCGATTGATTATCTTGTTCATTACCGAGCATTTTCGAGAAGCGATCTTGGAATTCCGCGCGCGAGACGATATCGACGGGCATGCCGTGTTCATTAAGCGTCTGCACGACGTTGGCCATGTGAACGCCAAAGCAATTATTGACGTTGAAGACCGTGAATTCATCGGGACTTCCGGCGAGCAGGACGACAGCTTTAGCGGAGCAATCGATGGGCGAGAATTCGACGTGAGCATCGAGATTATCGACGGGGAAGCAACCGAGTTTTTTGTAACCTTTGACTTGGCGCATAAAGCCGTTGGTGAGGAAATTGATCTGAAATTCGCCGTCACTGGCGCGGCTCATGAGGTTTCCCATTCGCATGATTTTTCCGCGCATACCAGATTCAATGGCTTCGAGCATGGCTTGTTCGGCCATATATTTTGATTTTATATATTTATTATCGAGTGCCTGACCGAGTGCAAGTGTATTTTCACGAAGGGTGACGCCTGCAGGAACGCTGCCGTCGACGGATTCGCCTGCGACGCTCGTCGTAGAAGTCTGGATCAGCTTGCAACCACGCTGTTTTGCAATGCCAATGAGGTTTTTGACGCCTTCGTAATTGACGCGTTCGATCATATCATCCTGGGCGAAGTGCTTAACGCATGCGGCGCAGTTAATGATCGTATCGAACGTGAAGCATTCGAGCTTCTCACCAAGCGTTTTGTCGGTGATGTCGCCTTCAATGATATGAATGCGCTCAAAGCCAGACAGGTCGCTGAAATAGTATTTAAGCATCGTCTTAAGACGGGCTTCGGCGGGCTGATTTTTCTTGCTGCGCAAGAGACAGAGAATATCGCCCGACGTCGTTTGGAGCAGTTCACGAAGCACGTGAACGCCCAAAAAGCCGGTGGCGCCAGCCAAGAGGACGATTCCGAGTTCGGTACGCGACATGTGATCGAGATTTTCGACGACGTTGCCAGCCAGTGCTTTGAAATCGGACGCAGCCTGTTGTTTGGCGTCAGTTTGCGTCACGTCAGCATTGGATACTGCTTCGGCCGCAATGAAATCGGCGAGTTGTTTTGGCGTTGGATTGTCAAAAACGTTTTTATAAACGACCGGCAGGCCTTGATTCATGCAGTTCAAAACGACTTTGGACGCCGAAATGGACGAACCGCCGATGGCAAAAAAGTCGTCGTCGGCATAGACCTTATCGAGACCGAGTATTTGCTGATAGATCGTGCAGATCTTTGCTTCGAGTTCGTTGGCTGGCTCTTTGCCAATTTTTTGAACCTGACGTTCCGGAGTTGGGAGCTTGCGTTTGTCGACCTTGCCGTTGGCATTGAAGGGAATGGCGTCGAGCTGCATGAAGGCGGCAGGCACCATGTAAGGCGGTTTGGATTCCTGAATGAATGCCGTGAGGGCTGCAATATCGATTTTTTTGGTCGCAGCGAAATACGCAGCAAGGAATTTGCCACCAGCGGGATCGTCAAAAGCGACGACAGTGGTCGAAGTAATGCCGTCGAACTGACCGATGATCTGTTCGACTTCGGGCAACTCGATGCGGAAGCCGCGAATCTTAACCTGCCCGTCGCGGCGGCCGATGAAATCGACGTTGCCATTGGGCAACATGCGGACAATATCGCCGGTGCGATACATTCTGGCATAACGTGGATCGTCGCAAAACGGGTTGGTGACAAAGACTTCCGCCGTTTTTTCAGGACGATTGAGGTAACCGCGCGAAACTTGTGGCCCAGCGATGCAGAGCTCACCGACGCCGCCGATGGGCAAACGTTTTAGCGCCGGATCGACGACATAGAGCTTTACGTTGCCGTTCGCCTTACCGACGGGAAGGATCGGATCGTCATCGCGAAATTCAAATGACGATGCGTAAACCGTGCATTCTGTCGGTCCATAACTGTTGAACGTTCGAACGTGAGCAGGCGGCGTGAACGGAGCGAGCTTTTCGCCGCCCATCGAAAACGAGTGGAGCGTCGAGCACTTGGTCATTGAGAGGAACATGCGCGCCATTTGTGTCGTCATGACGCCATCCGTAATGGCATTTTGAATACAGAATGCTTCAATGGCAGCCAGATCGAGTCGAATATCATCTGGAATGATATAAAGCGCCGCGCCCTGACACAACGTCGGATAGGTATCCATGATGTTGGCGTCGAAGCCAAAGCTCGCGTAAGCAGCATGGCGCGTTTCGGGCGTGATGTCGCAAAGACGGGCATTCCAGTGAATAAAGCTCACGATGTTTCGGTGTTCAAGCACGCAGCCTTTGGGCGTCCCCGTGGTTCCCGACGTGTATAGAATGATGAACGCCTGGTCTGGTTTGATTTTGGGCAACGCGCAGTCACACGCAGGGAGCTGATCGATCTCGTCAGTGTAGAGAACGTCGCCGTTGAAGGCATCGACGAGCGGACGAAGCGCGCGGTCGGCAATGATAAGTCGGGCGCCTGAATCCTGAACCATGAAATTGAGGCGTTCCTGCGGATAAGTCGGATCGAGCGGCTGGTATGCGCCACCAGCTTTGAGAATGCCGAGCGCCGCGATGGGCATAAATTCGTTGCGCGGAATCAGGATCGACACGAATGCTTCGGCTTTGACGCCTCGTTTTACGAGATGCGCAGCCAATCGGTCGGTCAGGCGATCGAGTTCCGCGTAGGTCAGGCGTCGGTCACCGTGAACGACAGCGATGTGTTCGGGATATTTCGCGACGGCCTCGCGGAACAGGTCAATGACGTTCTTCGACGCGTCGTATTCGAAGTCCGTGTCATTAAACTGGTCGAGTTGCGCGCGCATCGACGCATCGAGGAGCGAGATCTGAGCCATGTCTTTTTGATGAATGAGCTCACCCACGGCAACGTCGACCGTCAAAGCCAGTTGCTGCATCAACTCCGGCGTATAAAGGGTCTGATCGTATTCGACGCGATAGACGAACGTGTCGCGACGAAGCGATATCTGGAGCTGAAGCGGCGCTTTTTCGCTATCGAGCTCGACGGGCTGGATCTGCGCCGGTTTGCCGCAGAATCGATCGAATTCGAAATGATCACCTTGGTAAACGAACATGACGTTGGCTTTGATGCCGAGCGTGCGACTGATTTCGGCAAACGAATAAATGTCGTTCGTCATGCTGTCGATGAGCTGATCCGACACGGTCTTGACGACTTCGAGCGGCGTTTTGCCCTTCACCTGACAAAGCACTGGCAAAGTTTTGACGAGCATCGCAGTCATGCGCATCGTTCGTGAGTCATTTCGCCCGTTATAGACGGTCGTAAAGACGGACTCGTCCGTGCCATTAAAGTTGGCGAGTGCTAATCCAAATGCCGTACAGAGAAGGCCGTTGACGCTAACTTTGTGGTTTTTGCAGAACGCGGTGACGCGCGCAGCCATTCCCGGCACGCCATCCATTTCGAAGGGGGCGTATGGGCGTTTGTCGTCACGACGACGATCTTTTTTGATCAAATAGTCTTCGTCGTAACCGGCTAGCAAGGTCTCGTAATACTTTTTGGCAGCCTCCAACGCGGGCGTAGCGCGTTTTTGCTGTTCCATGAGTGCCATTTCAAAGCCACTGAACGACTCGGGCACGAGAGTTTCGCCCTGATAGGCTCGCGACACGTCATCGAGGAACAGGTCAAGCGACGTACCATCACTGATGATATGGTGCATATCCACGAGCAAGTAAAGCGCCTCAGCCTGGATCAGTACGACGCGGAACAGGCGCTCGCCCATCAGCTTGAACGGTCGAATCAACGAGGCTTTGATCGCGTCGAGGCTTTCAGCCTGGATGACTTCGATGTCAGAAAGCTTGAAATCCGACGAGGCATCGCGGCGTTTTTGGCGAATATCGCCAGCGTGATCGACAAACAGGATCGTATTGATGAATGCGTGCGCGCGAACGGATGCCACGATAGCCTGTTTTATGCGCTCGACATCCAGTGACGCGTCGAGCTTCAACAACAGCGGAATGTTATACAACGTGCTGTTAGGATGGGCCATGCACTCGACCAGGATCCCTTCCTGAGTCTTGGTGAGCGGATAATCGTCCAAGACCTCAAATTGGGACAACGCCTCGGCGTTTTGAATGAACGCTTCGAGCTTTTCGACCGTGTTGTTGGCTTTCAGATCGCGCGTCTGGAAAGCGACCCCGAATTCGTCCGACAACAAAACGTTAAGTTTGATGCAACCAATCGAGGTCAGACCGGCTTCAAAGATATCAGTGTGAATCCCAAACTGATCGGTGCCGATGATCTCTTTGATCTTGTCGAAGATACGAGCCTGAATTTCATTTTTAGGCTTAACAATATCGTCGAATTTTATTTCAGGCTTAGGCAATTTTCGCTTATCAACTTTTCCGTTTACGTTAACTGGAATAGCCTCTATCTGCATGATGGCTGCGGGCACCATGTAAGCGGGTTTTGATTTCAGAATGAAGTCTTTAAGAGCATCGCTATCGATTTTCTGATCAGCGGTAACGTAAGCGGTGAGGAATTTGCCACCGGTCGGGGCATCGAACGCGGCAACCGCGGCGTCGTGAATACCAGCATAATCGCGGATGACTTTCTCGACCTCGGTAAGTTCAACGCGAAAACCTCGAATCTTGACCTGTCCGTCACGACGACCGACAAAATCGACCTCGCCGTTGGGCAACATACGGACGATATCGCCCGTTCGGTACATGCGACGGTATGCCGGATCATCGCTAAATGGGTTATTCACAAAGACCTCAGCAGTTTTTTCTGGTCGATTGAGGTAGCCGCGTGAAACTTGTGGACCGGCGACGCACAATTCGCCGCAGACGCCGACGGGCAAGCGGTTGAGCGCCCTATCGACGACGTAAAACTTCATGTTGAGATTAGCCTTGCCGATGGGCTGCAAATGGCTGTCGTCAACGATACGATGCGTTGCGACGTAACAAAGCGCTTCAGACGGGCCATAACCATTGTAGACGGTGACATTTTTAGGCGGCGTAAAGGGTACGAGTTTTTCGCCGCCGAACATGAAGTATTTGAGCGTCGAACATTTGGTCATACCCAAGAACATGCGGGCAACCTGAGTCGTCATAAAGCTGTTCGTGATGCCATTTTCGATGAAGTAAGCCTCCATGGCGTTGAGATCGAGTCGTATCTCGTCATCCAGGATGTAGAGCGAGCCACCGGCTGCCAACGTCGTGAAGATATCCTCGACACTGGCATCGAAACCAAAGCTGGCGTAGCTCGCCATACGTGTTTCGGAGTTCAGATGCATGTTTTTGGAATGCGTCGCGTGGATCGCCATGAGATTTTTGTGTTCGAGGACACAACCTTTGGGCATACCGGTGGTTCCGGACGTATAGAGGATGGTCAAGGCATCCTGTGGACGCGGCGCCGAAAGTTCGACATCACACGGCGGCAATGTCGCGAATTCGTCGGTGAAGAGCACGTCACCGGTGTATTCGTTCAACAACGGTCTGAGGTCGCGATCAGCGATCAATAAGTGCGCGCCGCTATCGTGGATCATAAAGTTGAGTCGATCCTGCGGGTAAGTTGGATCGAGCGGCTGATAAGCAGCCCCGGCGCGGAGCACACCGAGCCAGGCGATCGGTGCGAACACGTTTCGACCAACGAGTACACCGACGAACGCGTCGCGACCGATGCCGCGACGTTGAACGTCAGCCGCGATGCGCTGCGTGATTTCATCGAGCTCGCGATAGGTGTAACGCGTGTCGCGATGTACGAGCGCCGTGTGGTCGGGCTGGCGCGCCGCCTGTTCGTCGAACCAATCGACCACAGTTTTTGTCCAGTCGACAGGGCTGGCAGTCTGGTTGAAGCGTTCCAACTCGGCGAGTCGATCGGGCTTTGTGATGTTGATCTGATCCAGCCGGTCGCACGCCATCAAACCGTTGACGAGGCATTCAAGCACTTCACCGAAGCGGATCATCGTGTCCTTATGATACAAACACGTGCGGTACTCGATACGGAACTCGTAACGCCCATTGTGCTTAAAGACCATCGTCGACAGATTTGAGATCGAGGCCCCGCTTTCAAGCCGGTCGATGCGACCTTCTGCGGCACCGAGTTTGAGCCCGCGATGCATGTCGGCCTGATAAACGAACATGATGTCGGAACGCACGCCGAATTCGCGCGCCATTCGTGCGAACGAAGCCTGGTCGTGCGTCATGTTTTCGAAGCATTGCGACTGAACAGCGTTGAGGTAATCCACCGAAGGTCGTGAGGCATCGATCTTGACATACATCGGCAATGTGCGCACGAACATGCCGACCGTCTGATTGAGTGCGGGCGAGTGACGGCCGTTATCGACGGTACAAAAAAGGCTTTCGGTCTGGCAGGTAAACTTGGCTAGAGCCAGAGCGAAGGCACTGAGAAACAGCGTGTTCTCGGTGATGCCATGGGCGTGTGTGAACTGTTCCACTTCGACCGAGCTGATCTGCGGCGCAAACACGACAAATTCGCCAGCCGTCGAAGCAGACGCATCCGGCCGATCGCTGAGCAGGTTAGAATCGATGTCCACGCCACTCAACTGACGTTCAAAGTAGTGAAAATCCTCGTCCGCTTCGGCCTGGTGTTGCGCTTCGTAAGGCGCGATCACCAAAACCGAAACGCGTTCCGGATCGATGGACTGTTCGGCGTAGGCGGCCTCGATGTCGCGCTGAATGACGCCGAGCGACGTGCCATCAAAGACGAGGTGATGCATATCGAACAGCAAATACAGCATCTGTTCGGTCTGAATGATCTCAAATCGGTAAAGCGGACCATTTTCGAGGTCGAATGGCTGAACGAATCTTTTTTTGAGCGTCTCAACGTCGACGGGGCTGGCCGAAACGATGTTCGGCGTGGGCAGCCCGGTGAGACAGCGCACCAGGTGAGGTTCACCATGCACGACTTTGACGCAGCAAGCAAACGCATCATGCGCCTTCACCACGGTCTGGATCGCCGCAGCAAGTTTGGTTGCCGAAACGCCGCGTGCATCGAACTGGTAGCAGCACGGATTGTTGTACATGAGACTGCCCGGGTCCTGCATGGTGTCTAGATAAACGCCCAACTGGCTGTCGTTGAGCGCGACCTCGGTCAGATCAACTGAGATCGATTCGTAATTCAGCCCCTGAGCTGCCTGAGCGATCTCGGCGATGGCACGTGGCGTCCTTCCCTGAAACACGTCACGGCTCGACAGGTGAAGGTCAGTGCATTTTTCAACGAGTGCCAGCGTGCGGATCGAGTCGCCGCCGAGGCTAAAGAAATCGTCGTCCAATCCAACATTGGTCACGCCCAAAACCAGTTCAAAAGCCTGACACAATTTTTTTTCAACGCCATTGGTCGGCGCGACGTAGGCGGCCTTAAACTGGTTCAGATCTGGCGCCTGAAGGTCTTTATAGGCGAGTTTGCCGTTTGTATTGACAGGCAACTTGTCCATTTTGACAAAGATCGACGGAATCATGTAGGGCGGCAGCTGTTTGGCCAGCATAGCACGCATGTCGTTCAACGGAATCGGCGCTTTTTCGACGTAATAGGCGCAGAGATAGGCTCCGCGCTCGTTTTCAAAGCCTTTGACAGCGCAATCCATGATGTTTTCGTGTTTACGAATGACGGCCTCGACTTCACCCGGTTCCACACGTTGCCCATTGATCTTGAGCATCCAGTCTTGGCGGTTCACATACAACAGGTTGCCGTCGGGCAGTCTTCGCACGATGTCGTGCGTGTGCAGCATGCATGCATGCCCGTCGATCGCCGCAAACGGGTTCGGCACGAACGTCGAGGCCGTCTGTTCAGGAAGTCCAATGTATTCGCGCGCAAAAATGCCGGTAATGCAAAGCTCGCCTTCTTCGACCTCGTGCCCGTTTTCATCCAGGACATAAGCGCAAAGTCCGCGTAGCGGCTTACCGATCGGCGTATTGTCATAAGCCCGGTCGACCTCAAAACTAATCGCATTTCCGGCAAGTTCGGACATACCAAAAATGTTAAGGATCCTGAACCACGGATAGTAGATCTGAGAAAGCTTTTCACTGCCGACAATGACGGTTCGCAGCGAGTCACTTTTGGGCACAAAGTATTTGAGGATCTTGGGCGGCATGAAGAGCGATGTCACCTGGTATTGCGCACAGACATTAGCGAGCAGTTCGGGATCTTTTCGCACGTGTTCGGAGATCAGCACGACAGAAGCGCCGACGCTCAGTCGACCAAAGATCTCAGGCAACGTCGGAATGAATGACAGGGGCGGCACGAAGGCACCTACGTCATCAGAGTCTGCCTCAGTAGCGCTGATAAATCGCTCGCACGTCGCGAGCACGCTGTCGTGCCCATGCAAAACGCCTTTGGGATTGCCCGTCGACCCGGACGTATAGACGGCGTACGCCTTCGTTTCGGGCGTCACATTTTCGACTTCGTTCAAGGGATCGCACGCCATGGCAGCTTCGACCAATGCCGGCGACACCACGGCCGTACATGCGCAGTCTTTTTCGATAAACTCGAGGCGTTCGCGCGGATAAGCGCTGTCCAGCGCCACTGCGGCTGCCCCAACGAACCAGCAGCCGAGAATCGACGCGACGTATGCCTTGCAACGCGGCATTTCTATCGTCACATAGTCTTCGCGTTGAACGCCAACAGTCTTTAATTGCGAAGCAATGCGGCGCGCGTTATCAAACAACTCACGATATGTCCAACCGCCATCGTGATCGATCAACGCCACTTTATCGGCATAAACTTGCGAAGCGTTCAAAAGCCTCTCTACGATCGTGTTCATGACTTATTCCCTTTGAGAGTTAAAGCTACCCCGCGCTTCGAACGCTTCGCGTTCATGCGCTTTCATTTTTCACCACGCTGCTTGAACAGTAACATCATAGTAAAATATATATTCATTTGTGTATAAAATATTAATTTTTGTATAAATTATTTATTATCATTCATAGAAGTTAATTATTCTAACTACTACCAACTACTCACTACTCACTAACCACTAACCACTAACCACTAACCACTAACCACTAACCACTAACCACTAACCACTAACCACTAACCACTAACCACTAACCACTAACCACTAACCACTAACCACTAACCACTAACCACTAACCAC
>JAZUKH010000013.1:0-33093 GCA_045643185.1 Myxococcota bacterium
CGTATGAACGAAAAATGTTCTATAAAATTACAAAATGTTCTGTGAAGGAGCGGAGTCTGCTGAAAAGCGATGTGAAATTAAAAAAAGTCTTGCATATTAAAGTTTGTCGTCTATACTTTTTGCGTATCACAAAGTTTCTCAGGTTGAGAAGGCATCAAAAAAATGAACTTCGAGCAGCTCTATTGCCTCTGGGGCAAAAAGTCGTCTTTGGGCGAACAATTATGGTTACCATTAATGATGCACCTTGCAGATACTGCAGCGGTGGGGGCATTATTATGGGACCGCTGGTTATCGAGCGGTGTGAAGCGCAATATCGCGTCCAATATGCTCTTTAACCGCTCGGAAGACGCCTGTGCTGAGAAAGAGGCATCCGCGCGCTCATTATTCATCTTTTTGTGCGCCGCACACGACCTTGGCAAGGCGACGCCGGCTTTTCAATCGAAGGATGCCCGCATTTCGTATGCAGGAACCTCTGAACAATGCGAACGCGATGAACGTGATGACGCCTGTAAGGACCTTGATGAAGCCATATTCACCAGGCTGAAAAGGGTCGGATTTTTGTGTCCGGAGGAAATTCCTAATCGCATGAAAACCCCACACGCGATGTGTTCTCAGGTATTGCTTACGGAAATTGCGGGTAAAGGCGTCAAAAATATTGCAGCCATCCTGGGGGCGCATCATGGAAAACCGCAGGATAGCGAGCCCGATGGCTCAGATTCGTGGCCGCTCAACTATTATGGTTCAAAGAATAAGGAGTATTGGAAAGATGCGCAGAGGGCGTTGTGTGACTGGGCTTTAAGGCTTTCTGGATTTGATTCGTATGAGCATTTGCCCGTGCCCAATCAGGTTGCCGCTGTTGAAGTTTGCGGTCTTCTTATCATGGCGGACTGGATCTCAAGCAATGATTATCTTTTTCCATATATT
Organism: Myxococcota bacterium; assembly: GCA_045643185.1. Taxonomy (GTDB): domain Bacteria; phylum Myxococcota_A; class Bradymonadia; order UBA4248; family UBA4248; genus RGIG464. The sequence continues at coordinate 925 of JAZUKH010000013.1, forward strand.
CATTTGGATGATGAATTTGATATTGCAAAAAGCCGCACACGTGCTGTGCGCGGTTTTGAAAAGCTAGGCTTGACGCATCGCTGGCAGCCGTTGGACGATCTTGGTTTTTCAAGTTCAGTCGGACAGTATTATCGGCAGCGATTTGAGTTTGATGCCCCTAATGCTTTGCAAAAAAAGATCATAGAAATTGCAAGAAATCAGTCAGAACCCGGCATTATGGTGATTGAAGCTCCAATGGGCTATGGCAAAACCGAGACGGCACTCGCGGCTGCAGAAATTTTGGCCGAGCGAAGCGGGCGCACCGGCGTGTTCTTTGCGCTTCCGACGCAGGCGACGTCTAATGGCATTTTTCCAAGGCTCGAAAGCTGGGTTCGCCATTTTAACGATTCTCGATGCCATTCGATCGAGCTGTTTCATTGTCGAGCCGAATTTAATGATGACTGGAAGGCGATCAAAGAGGCAGATGAATTCGCTCAAACCAAGTCAGAATATGGTAATGGACGTAATTCGGAAGATGAAAATGATGACACGCTCATCGTCAATGACTGGTTTTCTGGACGTAAAAAATCCATGCTTGCTGATTTTGTCGTCGGAACCGTCGATCAGCTGCTCATGGGCGCGTTCAAGCAGAAACACGTGATGCTTCGGCACCTTGGACTTGCAAACAAAGTCGTGATCATCGATGAATGTCATGCTTATGACGCCTACATGTCCGTCTATCTTCACAGAATTCTCGAATGGCTAGGCAAGTATGGCGTTCCAACCATCGTTCTGTCTGCAACCTTAACGAGTGATAAAAGACGTGAGTTTATTGAGCTGTACACTGGGTGCAAAGCATGTCTGAGTAAAGAAGAAGCTGAGCTCTATGATGTTGAACAAATACAAAAGCCAGAATGGATAACATCCCGAGCTTATCCACTCGTTACTTACAGCAATAAAAAAGATGAAGTTTGCAGTGAAGTGATTCCGTCCGATGACTATCAAACGACGATCGATATCGAAAAGCTCTGCGATGAAAACATTGAGATAAAACTTGCAGAACTCATGAAAAATGGCGGTTGTGCTGGGATCATCGTTAATTCGGTGCGTCGTGCGCAAGCATTTTCACGTCGAATGCGCGAAATCTATGGCGATGACAAGGTCGTGCTGTTCCATTCGCGGTTTTTGATGCCAGATCGCGCCGAGATCGAAAAAAACATCAAAGAAATGCTCGGAAAACCCAGTGAGAAAACGCATCGTCCCGATTTCAAAATTGTTATCGGTACACAAGTGCTCGAACAGTCGCTCGACATCGATTTTGACGTTCTGTTCACCGATCTGGCGCCGATGGACTTACTGATTCAGCGCATGGGACGTCTGCATCGACATCATAGGAGCCGTCCGGAACTGCTCAAAACGCCGAAATGCTTTGTGCTGGGATGTGAAGGAGACGGTCGGCGTGCATCCAAGACGATTTATGGCAATTACCTGCTCATGCGCACCGAAGCACTGCTTCCAAATCAAATGGTATTGCCCGATGATATTTCGCAATATGTCGAAGATACATATCGTGAAAATACGGTTATTTCTGGAATCGACGCTGAGGCGTATCAGAAAGCCTATAAGCAATATCAGGATGGGATGGATAGAAAACGTGACCGTGCGAGAGCATTTAGAATTAGTGCCCCAAATATCGGCAAACGGCGTTCAACGTTGGAAGGTTGGTTAAGTCGAGATGGTGGCGATGCCGACGAAAGAGCTGCGGTTCGTGATATCAGCGAATCTATAGAAGTCTCTTTTGTGCAGGAATTAGATGACGGATGTCTGCATCTCATGGATGAAAATCAAACATCTGTATCTCGCAATGAAACGCCCAGCGATGAAACGGCTCGCGAGATCCTTAAATACAGTCTTGAATTGCCACTTGGTGCGACTTCTAATCTAGAAAATACCATTACCGCGTTGGAACATTGTGCAGAAAATGTTTCAAGGTGGCAAAAATCTCGTTGGCTCAAAGGCAATCTTTTTATAATTCTGGATAAAACTGGTCACTTTAACGGTCTGTCGGATTTTGAACTCATTTATTCCAAATCTGAAGGACTTTCGTATATCAAAAAGGAGCAACCAAATGCCTGACAAAGAATTCAATCTGCTTTATGAACCGTGGATTCTGGTCATGAAGCAGGATGGCACGACGGAAGAAGTCTCAATTCTGGACGCATTTCGTCATGCGCACGAGTATCGTTCCATTTCGGGGGAATTACCGACGCAGGATGTCGCCATTCTGAGACTGCTTTTGGCTATCATGCACGCTGTTTTTGGACGGGTTGACGTTGATGGCAACAAAGATCCGCTTTGTGACGGAGATGTCGATCTGGCGTTTGATCGATGGGAATCCTTATGGAATTTTCGAAAATTCCCGATGAATCCTATCGAAAGCTATTTGAAAAAGTATGAGGAACGCTTCTGGCTGTTTCATCCGGAAACGCCGTTTTATCAGGTAGCGGAGATGGCAAAAAGTTCAACTGGGTCAGAATACACGGCTTCAAAGCTCAACGGCGTATTGTCTGAAAGCGGCAATAAGACAAAATGGTTTAGTCCATTGGCGGGAAAAGCCAAAGAAAGTCTGACATATCCAGAAGCAGCGCGCTGGCTTCTCCATTTGAATGCGTTTGACGATACTTCGGCAAAACCCACGAGAGGAAAAGATTTGCCCAGTGTTGGAGCTGGCTGGCTTGGAAAACTCGGTCTCGTCTATGCTTTCGGCACTTCATTGTTTGAAACGCTGATGCTCAATTTCATTCTATTAAAAGACGGAAAAAATGAAGTTTGCGGTGCAGAGAATCCAGTCTGGGAACGGCCTGTTAAAGGGGATGAACGAACGCCGGTGACATTGCCCGATAATTTTTCAAATCTTTATACATTGCAGTCAAGACGACTCATTCTTTATCGTTCCAGTCATCATGTAACTGGTTATAAACTACTCGGCGGTGACTTTTTTGATAAAGAAAATGCTTTTATTGAACCGATGACTGTGTGGCGAAATATAAAGAAAAAAGAGGCTGATCCGAATACTTTTACACCTCGCCGTCATGATGCAGAACGTCAGGTTTGGCGCGATTTTGAAGCTATGCTTGTTCGATGTGAAGGTAAACAACGACCAACGATTGTTGATTGGATCGCATCGCTTCAATCTGAAGACTGTTTAAAGTCTAAAGATTTGATTTCATTCAAGACACCGGGCGTTTCTTATGCTGATAAGGATTTCTTCGTCGAAGATATCATCGATGACACGCTGACGATTCACACTCATTTGCTCACACAAATGTCTGATGCCTGGATAAAACGTATTGTAAATGAGATTTCGGTTTGCGATCAGCTCGTCTATCAACTTGGTATTCTTGCGAAAAATATTCAGCTTGCAGCGGGGGCCGGTAAAGAAGACAAGCAGCCTGATGGCGCGAAAGCCAATGCGATGAAATCGGGGTACGATGCACTCGATATGCCATTTAGAGCCTGGCTCGAAGACATTGAACAGAATGATAATATCGACGACAAATGCAAGGAATGGTGGAACACTGCTCAAAACTCAATTCGCAAACTTGGCGAACAGTTGATTGCGCAAGCTGGGCCCAAAGCTTTCATCGGCCATTCAGAAGGCATGACATCGTCTGAAGCCTATAATATATTTATATATAAAACATCATCCCGTGATGCTTTAATACAATCGAACGCTCAGAAATCCAAAGGAGGTAAAAAATGACAGATGTGTCGAAAAAAACATACGATCTGGCAGCAGATTTTGTATGGAAAAAGATCAACACGCTTCGAACGAGCGCGAATGATGCCAAAGTCCGTGCGACACTGGCCAAATTCCGCCATTGTATTGGTGAAAAACCTGGTTCAGATCCCGATGTCTGGGCTGAAACGCTGGGAGATCTTCCCGAAGAATTGCAGTCGTCGAATACTGAAGCAAGTAAAGGAGAATGGGCCATTCACATCGCCATGACGTTGTTTGCCATGCATCAGCAGGGCAGTGATATTAAATCAGACTGCATGCATCGCGATAAATACACCTTGGGGCGTTCGATTAGAATCCTAGCTGATCGCAAAGGCGAAGGCGGAGCGGAGTCTATTAAACGCCGTTTCAATGCGACGGTCACGAGCGAGAGCATCGAAGAGTTTGCGCATCATTTGCGAAGCATGATCCAGCTTCTAAAAGCGGAGTCCATTCCCCTCGATTACGAACAGCTCACACGTGAACTATATCTCTTCCAGAATTCAGACAATCGCGATGGTCTGCGCCTTCGTTGGGGACAGGATTTCTATCGCGGCAGCGCTAAAACCGAATAATCCCCCAAGTTTTTTCCTATTATTTCGCCAATCAAGGCATTCATTTCTTATAAGGAGTTAATTATGTCCAATCTTTACGTTGATGTTCATGTTCTTCAAGTCGTTCCGCCTTCGTGTGTCAACCGTGACGACACTGGAAGCCCCAAAACGTCTGTTTATGGCGGTGTGACACGTGCCCGCGTTTCGTCTCAGTGCTGGAAAAACGCCGTACGCAGCATGTTCCGCGAAATGATGCCCAAAGAAGAAGTCGGTATGCGCACCAAACACATCTGTAATCTCATCGCTGATGAAATTGCTCGACTTGGTGGTGCCAATGCCGTGAAAACTGCAGAAAAGATTCTGTCTGCCGGTGGTCTTGCGCTCAAACCTGATAAGAAAAATGCCGATGACCTTCTGACTGGCGCGCTCTATTTTATCAGTGATGCACAAATTAAAGCCATTGCAAAACTCGCTATCGAAAATCCTGCTGCCAAAAAAGCGGATGTTCAGCGTGTGATGAATGATGCTCCCTCTATTGATATTGCCCTTTTTGGCCGCATGGTTGCCGATGATCCCAGCCTGAACACCGATGCCAGCTGCCAGGTTGCACACAGCATTTCGACGCACAAGGTCAACAACGAATACGACTACTTCACGGCTCAAGATGATTGCCGCGCCGAAGACAACGCGGGGGCCGGGATGCTCGGAACCGTCGAATATAACTCCTCAACACTCTATCGTTATGCCACGATCGCCGTTCACGATCTTAAGGGCAAACTCGGTGATAGCACGGCTGAATCTGTCAAAACCTTTGTTGACGCCTTTATTCGCTCGATGCCGACCGGCAAAATCAATACTTTTGCCAATCGCACATTGCCAAGTGCTGTTATGGTCACGATTCGCGAAGATCAGCCGATCAATCTCGTCGGTGCTTTTGAAAAACCGGTCAAAGCCGGTGATGACGGTTATGTCGAAAAATCCTGCAAAGCCCTCGTCGATCACGCCAAAGCCACGTACGACAATTGGCTCGATAAACCGGTGGTTTCATTCGTCGTCGGCAACGGCCTCGATGAACTCGGCGACAAAGTTTCTCTTAAAGATATGCTTGCAAAACTCGAATCCGAAATCAGCAATCGCCTTTAATTTGTAGGAGATTCCATGAGTACACTACTTCTGCGCTTCAAAGCCCCCATGCAGTCATGGGGCATCAGCGCAAAGTTCGACAGTCGTTCCACAGAGCGCGTTCCGTCCAAAAGTGCGGTGATCGGCATGATCGCTGGCGCGCTTGGACGTCGACGCAATGAACCTTTGGACGACTTGACGGTTCTTCGTTTCGGTGTTCGCGTCGACAATGAGGGCCGGCTTTTGCGCGATTTCCAAACTGCCAAAAATCCAAATGTCAAAACCTCGGTCTACGGCAAACCCGGTATTTATCGCGATTACCTCGCCGATGCCGCTTTTCTCGTCGGACTTGAAGGCGAGGATGATTTGCTGAAAATGATCGAAAACGCCATAAAACATCCCGTGTTTCCGATCTTTTTGGGACGTCGTTCCTGTCCGCCCGAAGGCCGCGTTTCACTTGGCATTCGCAATGCCAGTCTGATGGACGCGCTCAAATCCGAGCCGTGGCTCTGCGAGGTCAAAGATCGCGACGACAAAACGCGTTTTGTTCTCGATGCCCAGTCGGATGACGAAGAATCCTATATCTTGCGCGATAATCCCGTATCATTCGATCAGAATTGCCGCAAATTTGCATTCCGGCGCGTGATTGACAAGCTGGATGTTACCGATAATCCGGTTGTCAAAGTCGATGACGAACCAGAAACGACGCACGATCCTATGGATGAATTATTTTAAGGAGGATTAAGTTATGTATTTATCAAGAATTGAACTCGATCCTCAAAAACGCGACACTATGCGAGCATTGGCGTTCCCCAATGTCATGCATGGGGCCATCGAGCAGTCATTTGAAAGCAAAGATGAACGAAAGCTTTGGCGCGTTGATTATTTTAATGGGCGATGTTATTTGCTCGTTTTGAGTGCTTCCAAGCCCGATTTTTCGAGTCTTGCGGCACAGTTCAGCCCCGCCAATACGGTGGCCGAATCACGCGATTATCAGCCGCTGCTCGATCGCATTGAAGCCGGGCAAAAATATCGTTTTCGCCTTTGTGCCAACCCGGTCCATTGTGCAAAAAACGGCATATCTCTTAAAGCCGGTAAGGAAAGCCGCGGCAAAGTCGTGGCCCACGTCACGCAGGATCAGCAGTGTCAGTGGCTCGTCGATAAGGCTTCAAAATGCGGTTTTGCCCTTGAACTTGGTGAAAAATTGACGAAAACAACCAAAAAAGACGGCAAAGATGTTGAACATGAAGTCTGGACGCATCCTGGTTTTGATGTCGTGCACACGACGTGGAAACAGTTTTGTAAAAAAGCCGGTGACACTAAAAACAAAGTCACGCTTCGCACGGCGACGTTTGAAGGTGAACTGACCGTGACCGACGTCGAGGCTTTTAAAAAGGCGCTCGTCGAGGGCATGGGACGCGAAAAGGCGTACGGTTGCGGACTTTTGACGATTATTCGCGTTAAATGATAGGTGGCTTGGCTATGGCTTTGCCATACGCCAAGCTAAAGGGGCTATTCGGCAAGCCGAATACGCCCCTTTTCGATCGGCTATTGCCTTCGGCAATACGCCGACGATGGCATTTTTTTCGAAATGGAACACACAACGAAATTGTGCCGCTTTGCTCTATGTTTTGAATGGATATGGGGAAGATTGAGTTCCCTTATTTGCCAAAATAAGGGAAGATGAAGTTTCCTTATTTGTTAAGAGCACGGATTAATGAGAGCACGGTTATGTATCAGCCGCAATTTGTTTATACGTCAGGCATTGCAAGAACATTGATGCGAATTGAGCGCTATTGTGTCAGTCTGAACTATCTCAGGCTGCCGACTCGCGAACAACAGAAAATGCAGTATGATGCCAAATTGAAGCGCACGCACTTTTCGACGAGTATTGAAGGTAATGTGCTGTCTTACGATCAGGTGGAACGCGCCATTCAAAAGAAAGCCAAAGACTGTGCACTGAATGCAGAACGTGAAGTGATAAATTACTGGGACGCCATGAATTTTCTGGACGAACAGCATAAAAAGCACACACAGGTGACAGAAGCTTTCATTCAAACTGTTCACGGATACATTACGAAATCAGGACAACGCGTGTTGCGTTCTGAATATCGACAAGCTACGCCTCCTGGCGTTCTTTTTGCGGTTTTTGACAGTGTAACTCGACAACCAGAATATATCCCCCCTGAATACGTCGATATTCAGCCACTTATGCATGATCTCGTAGCATGGTATAATAACGACAAAGAAACGCCAGAGCCCATCAAAGCTGCGCTTTTTCTCTATCAATTTGTGACAATTCATCCGTTTAATGATGGAAACGGGCGAACTGGCCGGGCCTTGGCGACCTATATTTTGATGGAAACCGGTTATGACATGAAAGGTTTCAATGCCATGGAAGAGTATTATGCAAGCGATTTGCAGGGATATTATAAAAATCTCCAAATGGGTTTGCCGGCACTCTATTATAATGGCCGCATTAAGCCGCCGCATCTTGAGCAATGGATAACTTACTTTTTGGAGATCATGGCGTTGAATGCAGAAAAAATCTATGATGCCGCTTATAAAGCATCCAACGTATCGACTCCGAATCCGGCAGTTCGCGATTTGAATCCGCAGGATTTAAAACTCATTCGTTATCTTATCGAAACAAACACAAAGAAGGTTCAGACCAAAGATGTGGCCAAGCTATTTCAGGTGTCGACTAAAACCGCCGGAAAATGGTGCAAACTCTGGTGTGAACGTCATATTCTTAATCCAAATATTAGAACAACGCGCACAGTTTCTTATGATCTGATGCCTAATTATGCCAACCTTGTTTTGGAAGATATTGGGTTTGCGGAAAACTGTGTAAAAACTGAGTGATGACATCAGAATCACAACTTTTGCGTTATGATGCATCTATTCCATGCATAATTGAGTAAATTGTCCGGGCGTATGGAGCGTAGCGTACAGGACGCTTGGCTTGCCGTGTGCCACTTTCAAATTGTCCGGGCGTATGGAGCGTAGCGACATAGACCGGACCGCCATGCGTATGGAGCGTAGCGACATAGCATGGCGCCCCCCAAAAAAAGGGAGAAAGAGCATGAAAGAGATTCCCGGTATTAAGAAGCCTGATTTGCAGGCATTGCCGCAGATCAAAGACCGCATGACGTATTTGTATCTGGAGCATTGTGTTATTAATCGCAAGGACGGGGCGATAACCGTGGCAGACACGCGAGGCATTGTGCATGTGCCGGCAGCTTCGATCAGCGTGCTGCTTTTGGGACCGGGCTCGAATGTGACGCATCGCGCGATGGAACTGCTTGGTGATGCAGGCTGCAGCGTGATTTGGATCGGCGAGCGTGGGGTGAGATATTATGCGCATGGGCGGCCGTTGACGCATTCGGCGCGGCTACTGATTCGACAGGCAGAACTCGTATCAAATGTTCGAAGTCGAGTGGCGGTAGCGCGCCAGATGTATCAAATGCGTTTTCCGAATGAAGATGTTTCTAAATATACAATGCAGCAACTTCGTGGACATGAAGGGGCGCGTGTCAGATCTATATATCGTAAATATTCAAAGTTGACAGGCGTTCCATGGAACGGCAGAAGCTATGATCCTAATGATTTGGAGTCCGGTGATCTGGTGAACCAGGCACTTTCTATGGCAAATTATTGCTTATATGGCGTGATCCATAGTGTCATTGTCGCTCTCGGATGTACACCTGGCTTAGGTTTTGTACATAATAATCATGATCGTGCTTTTGTATATGATATCGCCGATTTATATAAAGCCGAAATTACCATTCCGATTGCTTTTATGATCGCTAAAAAAGAACCGGAAGATATTGAAGGAGAAACGAGGCGTGCTGTGCGTAATGCGCTTGTGCAGTATAAAATTCTGGAGCGGGCGACAAGGGATATCAAATGGTTGCTTTTAGGGAATGATTCAGCATCATTTGATGAAGAAGTGGGGGACGTCGAGGTGTTGAATTTGTGGGATGATAAGACGGGATGTGTGAAGAGTGGCGTATCCTATGGCAAATCTGAAGATGAAGATGCAACGGATGATTCTATTCATAATGACATCGCTGTTCTTGATGAGATGAATGCGACGGAACGGAGCAATGGAAAAATTGTTGAGGATACGCCTGCTTCCCCCGCCAAACGTCCCGTTTATGAAGATGATTTCTTTGCTGAACTCGCTTATGCTGATGAGGATATTGAAGCAGATGAATCGTTTATTGAATTTGAAAATGATTTATCTGGAAATGTTGATACGAGTTTTGATCCAGAGGAGTTTGATTTAGAAGAAGGTAATGATGATGGGGAGGATTTCTGATTATGGTCGTCATTTCTATTACAGATTGTCCAGCGACATTGCGTGGCGATTTAACGAAATGGCTGTTTGAAGTCAACGTGGGCGTATATGTCGGGCAGGTTTCAGCGAGAGTTCGCGATGAACTATGGAACCGCATTTTGGAAAATGCCAAAGTAGGGCGAGTGACCATGGTTTACCAGACGAACAACGAACAGCATTTTGCATATAGAGTGCATAATTCAGAGTGGAAGCCGATAGATTTTGACGGGTTGACGTTAATGTTACGGCCTGTGGATGAATTTTCAAACAGGCCGCAATCATTGAGACCAGGTTTTAGCAAGGCTGCACAGCGACAGATCGTTCATCGCATCCAAAAGGCTGAGATGAAAAGAGCTGCACAAATGCAGGAAGACTCGAATGATAATTTGAAAATGCCTGATGATAGCAGTCTTAAAGATGATAAATTTGAAAAAAATGAAAAATCTGAAAATAAAATATCGATAAATACAAAACAAGATTCGAATAATATACTGAATACGGCAGATAGTCAGACAGAAAATGATAATAGTAAACATAATAATTATATAGAAAAATGCAAGGAACAATCAGCTGAAAACAGTCAAAAGTTTCCCAGACGATCGGCGACGTCACCAATTCTGTTTGAGCCAGAACCGTATCATGTGAAGAAACGATCTGAACAGAAAGACATAACGAATCAGAAAGAAATTGTTATTCCAGAAAATATAACAAATCGTTCCTATGTCGTGATCGATCTGGAGACTACGGGGTTAGATGAAAATGAACACGAAATCATTGAGTTTGGGGCGATTCGCATTCGAAATGGACAGATCGTCGATAAATTTCAGTGTCTCGTATGCCCTAATAATGAAATTCCAGACTTTATTTCTAAATTAACGGGAATTACGAATGATATGGTTGAAAACGAGGGGATTGAACTCAAACAGGCATTGATTCAATTTGTTGCATTTATTGGAAATGATATGATCGTAGGTCATAATATTGACTTTGATATTAAATTTATACAGGTTGCACTGGCATTGTATCATTTGCCTAAACTGACAAATAGGCGTAGTTGCACGCTTGAAATATCTCGTATGAAGTGTCCTCAGATCAAAAGTCATAAATTAAGTTCGTTGGTTAAGTACTTTGGTATTCAGAGCTCTGGTGAACATCGAAGTCTAGAGGATTGTGAAAACGTATTTCATTTGTACGAAAAACTTCTGGCTTTGAAGTAGAATTTCACAATTAATCATCTAGATGAGGTTAAACTTGAACTGAAACTGAAGGTAGAATAGGTTTGTGGCATCTTTTGAATGTTCTGGGTGAACATTTTTACATCTTTGACAACAGAATAAAAGAAAGTTTTATCGATAGAGGGATACTTTGAGCTGCAGTTGACCAGTAAGGTGGTCTGACGACGTCGAACAGTTACAGCTTAGGTAAGGAGCATAATCTGTTTTAGCTTGTTCGTTTGGTCTTGAACATTTTGTTTTGGAGCAGGCCTGGGCCTGCGGCGCGCAGGGGGACGCTCGCGCTCGTCCCCCTTGCAACCCCCGAGCGCTCTTTTGTCGGCCGTGTGGAACTCGCTTCGCTCACACATGCCACACGGCCGTACCAAATTCAGGAACTGTTAAGGCAGATCATCGTAAACAAAATTTTGGAGTCGGCGGCCGCGACGACGTTACGTCGCTACACTTCGGTTTCGAACCCGTGGAGACGCGAGGCTCTCACGTCTCCGCTCGTCGAGCTCAGCCTGCTTGCCTTCGGCTTCGCAACGGCTGCTGAGATTTATGTATTTCGCCATCCGGGGAGAGCTGTAATGTTGTGTCGCTTTTTTCGCCGGGTTGGGGTTTTACAGAACCGCGTAAAATGCGTATAAGCGCGGTCTAAATTTTGGCGTCGCGTATCGGCTTTGCCGATAGCGACGCGGCCGTGCGTATGCCAATAGCACGGCCAGTTATTTTGGCGTCGCGTATCGGCCTTGCCGATAGCGACGCGGCCGTGCGTATGCCAATAGCACGGCCTTCCCAAACGATACGAAACTGCATGAAATAGGATCGATCGATGTCCAGACAGATACGCGCGGCGTTGCTATTTGACCAGCGCATCATACATGAGAAATATTTTCACGAGGCGACGTTGAACGTCGGGCCGACGGGGGATTTTTGCGTCGACGTCCTGACTAAAAACGTGGCGTTGCTTCAGAACGGCGTGTTGACGGTTCCGGAAGGGTACACGGCGAGTTGCTCAAAACAGGGGCAGATCGAGATCGCGCGGACGTATGAAAGGGCGGAATCGTTTGAATTTGGCGAGGATGACTGGCTGATTTTGAATTTAGGCCGCAAGCTCGACCTTGTGCTTTGTTGGGATGTACCGATGGCGCCGCTCGTGGGCTCGCCCGCAGCTGGCCTTGCCGAGCGCCTCTCGACGCCATTGTCGGCGGCGATCGTCGTCAGCTTTTTGCTGCACAGCTTTTTCATTTTTAGCGCGTTCTGGTTTGGAAAGACGCAGGAAGAGCCGTTTTCGATCGCGCAGGTGAGTCCGCGATGGATCGAAATGATGGCCAGCATTGATGAGCATCAGGAAAAAGAAGAGGAAGAAGAGCCTGAAATGATCGTGGAAGACGTGGATGACGTACTTTCGGACGTTTCAACGAGCGACATTTTGAAGCCCAAAGTGGATGATTCGCCGATCGCGGGGCTGGATAAGGTCGACAAACCGGTAGGTCTTCAGGCGGCTCTGGGCGCGACAGGCCTGAACAACATGGACAGCCTTTTTGGCTCGACGGCCGGGCTAGGCGATGCGTGGGCCGAAATGGCGGAATCTGAAGACGGCACGGCTGTTGGCGTTGGCGCCGGCTTCGGTATGGGATTGGCTGGCGTTGGTTTCGGCGGCGGGGGGGGCGGTGGGGGCGGCTACGGCGGCGGGATCGGTGGACTGGGCGGCGGTGGCGGCGCTGGAAAAGGCGGAAAAGTGACTGGACCAAAAAAATCGACGGTCAAACCCAAGCCAAAACTCGATCTCGAAGCTGCCAAAGAAGGTCAGTTCTGCAAGGAGAGCAACATCCGCGATGTCGTGCAAAAACGCGCGGCGGCGCTTCGAAACTGCTACGAACAGCAATTGCTCGCCGATCCTTCGCTTTCGGGTAAAGTCATCGTCTTTTGGAAGATCGGCCTGGATGGGCAGGTCACTGAGGCGTCGATCAAGTCGTCGACGCTCAAAAATGACCGCGTCGAATCCTGCCTGACCAAGACCGTGCGCAGACTTCGCTTCGATAAACCCGATGGCGGCATCTGCGTTGTCGAATTCCCCTTCATTTTCACGTCGAACTGATCATGATCGAAGTTAGTCATTTTTCGTACGCTTACGGCGCGCAAAAAGCGGTCGATGATATCTCGTTTTCGGTTGCAAAAGGCGAGCTTGTGGCACTGGTTGGACCGAACGGCGCTGGTAAGTCGACGACCATGAAGGTTTTGACGACGCTCATGAAGCCCGCCTGCGGCTCGATCCGCGTTGCCGGCTATGATGTCGTCTCCGAGCCCATTCGCGTGCGTCAAAATCTCGGCTATCTGCCTGAAAATAACCCGCTTTACGGCGATATGCTCGTGTTTGACGCGCTTTGGTCGATGGCTGAACAGCACGGATTGGCGCGGCATGCGATTCCGGCTGCGCTCGACGCCGTCGTCAAGGCGTGCGATCTCCACGCGGTCATGCACAAAACGATCGATGCGCTTTCAAAAGGCTATCGTCAGCGCGTCGGCTTGGCACAGGCTATCATTCATCAGCCTGACACACTCATACTCGACGAAGCCACGACAGGGCTCGATCCCAATCAGATTCGTGACATTCGCGACCTCATCATCGATATTGCCAAAAACAAAACGGTGTTGATCTCGACGCATATCCTTCAGGAAGTGCGCGCGATGGCAAAACGCATCATTTTGTTGAACCACGGTAAGATCGCGTGTGATGGCAACATCGATGAACTCTGCGACGGCGTCGCTCAAAAAACGGGCAAGGCCAAGGCTGATCTTGAAGACCTGTTCGAATTTTATACAAAATCATGATGAGTTTTTTACCGCTTCTTAAACGCGAATTGTCGCGCATGGTCCATTCGAGCGTCATCGCGATCATTTTGGTGCTTTTTTTGTTCATGTTGGGCGGCATGTTTTTTCGCGAATATTTTGATACGGTCCAAGCGCTTTCGCTTCGTCCGTTCTTTTCGCAGATGCCGATCCTTTTGGCGTTCTTTTGTCCGGCTCTGACGATGGGGCGCATTTCGGGCGAGCGCGCCGATCACACGCTCGATCTGTTGTCGACGTTTCCGCTGCACGGTTGGCAGATCGTGGCGTCCAAGTTCGTTGCCTGTCTCATGATCTTGGCGATCGTACTCGCCTTCACGCTGTCGTATCCGCTGACGCTTTCGCAGCTCGGAACGCTCGACTGGGGGCCGGTCTGGGGCGGTTATTTGTCGCTCTTTTTATTGGGCGGCGGCTATTGCGCCATCGGGCTTTTGACGTCAGCCTGGGCCAAAGACCAAATGATTGCTGTCCTTGCCGGATTCTTTTTGTGTGTCGCCTTGACCTACATCGACACGTTGGCGAGCGGTTCGTCCGGTGCCATGGCGGTGCTGCTGCAGAATTTGTCGGCAAGTTATCATTTTTCGAACATTGCGCGCGGGGTCGTCGATATTCGAGACCTGATCTATGCGCTTTCATTGCAGGTTTTGGCGCTTTCCGGCTCGGTCTTTCTGCTCGAAGCGCGTCGTTATCCCGATCCGGTGTGATATGTCTGAACAAATTGATCATCAAGTGTTGGCAGATGCGCCGACGTCTGCGTCCAAACCGATGACGCGCCAGGACTATCGTCGTCACGCCGTCGGCTTTATCGTGTTGATCCTGGCCGTGCTCGTCGCCCTCAACCTCGTGTTTTCGTTCGTGACGACGGCGCGTTGGGATCTGACGGCTGAGCAGCAGTTCACGTTGAGCCCGGCGACCGTTGAGATCCTTCACGAGATCCAGGCGCCGATCCGCGTGCGCGTGTTCATCTCGGAAGACTTGCCTGCGCCCGAACACGACCTGCACATTCGTATGCGCGATCTGCTCAACGAATTTGAAGCCAATGCGCACGGCATGCTCGCGTTCGAGATCATTCATCCCAAAACGGCGATGGATGAACAGGTCGCGAACGGCTTTGGGATGCGCAAAGTCGCGGTGTCTCAAAAAGACAGTACGCAGCGTAGCATTCGCCTGGTGTTTAAGGGCTTCAGCATTCAATACAAGGATGCGGCCGAGACGATTCCCGAGATCCGTTCGACCGACAATCTCGAATACCTGCTCGCCAAGACGATCGTGAACCTCACCCGTCCGGCGTCCAAAACGGTCGGTCTTTTGACGGGCTTTGGCGGCCTTGGCGAAGCCGAGATCCTGCAGACGAGCATGGGCGAGGTGTTCAACGAGGTCTACGGGTCACGTATCGCGCTCAAACCGGTCCACGTGGACGAAAAGACGTGCCTTTTGAGCGACAAGACCGACGCGTTGATCCTGCTCAACCTCGAAAAAACGTTGACACCGTGCGCGCAATACGCGCTGGAACAGGCTTCGTTGGGCGGTACGTCGCTCGGCGTGTTGCAAAGCCCGACGCTCGGGGATTACATGCAGCCCGATCAGCCGCGTATCGCGGTCGATTCCGGTCTCAATCCGGTGTTGGCACAGACGGGCGTGACCCTGCAGAACACGCTGTTGCTGGACCGCACCCACAATCTCGTCGGCACGCAGTTCACCGAGGATGATCAGCTCCCTGTTTCGTTGCCTGCTTTGCCCATTTTGCGCGATTTTGACCGCAGTCACTCGATCACGCAGAACCTGACGGCGCTCGTGTTCCCCTTTTCTGGCACGGTGTCTCTGGATGCAGCGACGCTGTCAGCGCATCACGCCCGCACCTCGATACTCGCCCAGAGTGCCGTCGAAGCCGTAACGCGTCAGGCTGGCGGCGACATTCAGTGGGATTCCCTCTCCGTGCCTCGTGACGCCGAGGTCCCCGGCCCCCACGTCGTCGCACTCGCCCTGCAAACGCCGCTCGATCAGTCGATCGATCTGCCCGGTTCCCGCACGAACCCCGCTGAGCTCAAACACAATGATGACGCGCGTTATCTCATCATCGCCAACGGCGAGTTTCTTTTCACGAACAAGATCATCGGCTACACCGATCAGTTCGCAAAATATGGCATCCATTTCTTCGTCAATGCAATCGAATGGCTCGTTCAGGATGAAGCCCTTATTGACATTCGCAATCGCACAGTGCCGCCCGTCATGACGCCGCCCGATGCCGAGACCCAAAAATCCATCATTCGCATCAATGTCGTTTATGTGCCGATCGCCGTCTGCCTTATCATGCTCGCGATCCGCGGGGCTCGCCGTTGGCGCATCGAGCGTCTGCGCAAAAAATACGAGCGTTCGTAATTCAACTTTTTGTTTTGAATAAGGCGCCTGGCCTATCTCGCTTCGCTCAATACGGCCAGGCCGTCCGCCTATTTCGCGCTGCGAAATACGGCGGACGTTTTTTGGGGGGACGCTTGCGCGCCCCGAACGCCGTGCATTCACGCGCTGTCACGTGGCGTGATAAAGTTTTTCGTTGCTTTGTTGGCCTCGTCACGCGTAATTTGTGGTATCAAAACGCTGAATTGGATCAGAATTGAACCAGGATCGGAGAAGAACGCAAGGCTTTTACCGGGTATGAATATGAAATCGAAATTGTCGTGGCTGTTTTTGACTGGCTTGTTGATCACGGGCTGTGCCGAAACTGAGACCGTGGACAACACGGGTAAGACGGAAGTGTCCGTGTGCCAGGAAGGAAGCCGTAAATGTGAAGGCTCGGTCATTCGCATTTGCGTGAGCGACAAGTGGCAGGATCAGGAGTTTTGCAACGGCGAAACCCCGGTCTGTTCGGAAGCTAAAGGCATTCCGATATGTATTAAATGATACAGATATCAAAATCGGCAAAGTATAAGTTCAACCGCATAACCGCATTGATGTAGCGCGAACCTTTCGTAGCGCCCGTTTCGGCGAAATAGTTAGTTTTCATGGATACAAATTCAAATCAGCTCGTTGAGCTTTTAGACATTCTTCAGCAAGTGGGCATTTTGCTGCCGCAGCAAGTTCAGAACATCCGCATTCGTCAGGGTGCGATCCGTTCGGTGATCCTGCACGAAAAACGCGCGTTTAATTCGCGCTACGAAGTGGGTCCGGTGGAGATCATCATGGCATCCGGTTCGACGGATGCGCGCGGCGCTGCGCTCGACGAAGAAGCTATCGTCGCCGCCTGGGCTAAGGCGCGCAATGTGCCGTATTTTCGTATCGATCCGCTCAAACTCGATGCGAAGCTGATCACCGAGACGTTTAGTCAGGCCTACGCGAAAAGCAACATCTTGCTGCCAATACGCCGTGAAGGCGACGAAATGGTGATCGCGGCTGATTCGCCTGACACGCGTGAGCTTTCACGCATGATCCGCGCGAC
The DNA here is from genome assembly GCA_045643185.1 of Myxococcota bacterium. GTDB lineage: Bacteria > Myxococcota_A > Bradymonadia > UBA4248 > UBA4248 > RGIG464. The sequence goes on from JAZUKH010000013.1 coordinate 18,197, forward strand.
GCAGCGCTTTACGCCAAAATTTGTTTTGTCGTCGCGCACGTCGATCTTGCGTTCGATCTCCGAAGTTTATGGGTTCAGGACGAACGTGGCGGCTGCTGCCAACGAGCAGGTCAGCGCGACGACGGTCGCGTCGCTTGCGATCGGTAACCTCGAACAGTTTATTGCGATCCGTCAGCTTGATGAGATCGACGCGTCAGACAGCCACGTCATTAACGCCGTGGATTATTTACTCAACTACGCGTTCAGTCAGCGCGCGACCGATATTCACTTGGAACCGCGCCGCGACCAGAGCGTCGTGCGCCTGCGCATCGACGGCGTGCTACACGAGTCGCATAAGCTGCCCATCGTCGTGCATGCCCCCATCGTTTCGCGCTTCAAATCCATGGCGCGCATGGACATCGCTGAAAAGCGCCGTCCGCAGGATGGCCGCATTAAGACGGAATTTCAGGATCGCGATATCGAGCTCCGTGTTTCGACGATGCCGGTCGCGTTTGGTGAAAAGGTCGTCATCCGCGTGTTTGATGCGGCCAAGCTTTTTCAGAATATCGATTCGATCGGTATGGCGGCGACTGAGCTTGAGAAGTTCAAGCGCATGCTGGCGGCTCGAACGGGGTTGATCCTGGTGACTGGGCCGACCGGGTCGGGCAAAACGACCACGCTTTACAGTGCCTTGCAGACACTGAGTTCGCCGAGCGTGAACATCACGTCGATCGAAGACCCCGTCGAAATGGTGTGTGAACAGTTCAACCAGGTTCAGGTTCAGCCCAAGATCGGTTTGGACTTTGCCCACGGGTTAAGAACGGTGCTTCGTCAGGATCCGGACATTATTATGGTTGGCGAGATCCGTGATGAAGAGACGGCGCGCATGGCCGTACAGGCCGCGTTGACGGGGCATCTGGTTTTGTCGACGATCCATACGAACGATGCGCCCAGCGCGGTCACGCGTTTGCTCGACCTCGGCGTGCCGCCGTTTTTGTTGTCGTCCTGCTTGTTAGGATGTATTGCGCAGCGTCTGGTGCGCAAGATCTGTCCCAAGTGCCGCATCGACCGGTCGCTGAGCGACGACGAGCTTCGTTTGCTGGGCATTCGTCAATCGAGCACGCAGCGCCGTGATCTGCACGTGGCGGAGGGCACCGGGTGCCTTGATTGCCGCAACACGGGCACCTACGGGCAGACGGGCATTTTCGAAGTTTTTGAGATCAACGCGTCGATCCGTCAGCTCATCCATAATTCGACGCCGTCCGAACGCCTCATGAAAGTCGCGCGGGCAGACGGCATGCTTACGCTTCACGAATCGGCCCTGGCCAAACTGGGTGCCGGTGAGATCCCGGTCAGCGAAGTGATTCGCGTACTTGGTTTAGGTGAATAACTTTTCAGAGAAAATATGCAAAAAGAGATCATTTTGGCGAGTGGTTCGCCACGTAGAAAAATGTTGTTGGAAGGCGCGGGCGTTTTGTTGCGCGTCGAAGTTTCAGATGCCGATGAAACGCATGTTGAGGGCGAATTGCCGCGCACGTATCTGACGCGCACAGCCCGTGCGAAGGGCGACGCAGTCTATCGTCAGCACGTGGGCGAACCAGTGTACATCGTTTCAGCCGACACGATCGTGGTGCGCGACGACGTGATCTTGGGCAAACCGCATGATTCGGCCCAGGCCTTTGAGATGCTGACGAGCTTGTCGGGACGCGCACACAAAGTTATGACGGGGGTCTGCGTGATCGACGCGTCGACGGGCACGGCAAGTCAGTTTATCAGTGAGACCGACGTCCACTTTGCGAAACTCAGTGACGCGACGATCCGGCGCTACATCGCGACGGGCGAACCGATGGACAAAGCTGGGGCGTATGGCATTCAGAGTGGCGCCGCTGGCTTCGTTGAGCGCATCGAAGGCTCATACACCAATGTCGTGGGCTTGCCGCTGTGTGAAACGCTGCAAAAACTCATGGAATTGGGAGCCTTGAACGATAAATAGGTAAAGTCTGTTCATAAAAAGTTCTTCTGTTCACTAAAAATACTTGACATGTCTTGTAAGATAAACGAGAACGCATGAAGGATAAGGCGAACGCTTGTTTTTGAAAATGGTTTTCATGAATGAACATTCGCCGCGAACTTTGCAGAGGCAGACTTATGACTAAGAAATTAACGCGTCGTCAGGCTGGCATTTATCGTTATATTGTTCAGTATATTGAAGAGAATAACTATCCGCCGACGGTTCGTGAGATCGCGGATGAATTTGAGATCAAATCGACGAATGGTGTGAGTGAACACATTAAATCCCTGGTTCGTAAAGGTCTTTTGGTGAAAGAGAACTCGAAGAGCCGCGCGCTTCGTCCGTTGCTTCCGTTAGATGAGTTGACGATCGACGTGAACGATGATGAAGACGAGGTGTACGAAAAGATGTCGGCAGCGCATGAAGCGAAGACGATGCGCGATGCGCTTCACAGTAATTCAAAGACGGTGTTTGAAGCTGTCGATCGTATGCGCGTTCGTGAGATCCCGCTCGTTGGTCAGATCGCGGCTGGTACGCCGATCCTGGCTGAAGAGAATGTCGATGATCAGTTGCTTTTTGATTCGTCGTTGTTTGGTCGCGGAAGCGACAATCTTTATGCACTCAAGGTGCGTGGTACGAGCATGATCGGTGATGGTATTCTGCCCGGCGACATGGTGTTCGTTCGTCCACAGTCGACCGCTGAAAATGGCGAAATGATCGCCGCTATGGTCGATGGCAGCGCCACGGTTAAACGCTATGAGAAACGCAAAGACCTCATTTATTTGATTCCTAGTAATCCTGAAATGGAGCCGATCGTCGTCGATCCTCGTACCGAAGAATTCACAATTCTCGGTTCGATCCGCGGTGTGCTGCGCCAGTACAATTAAATATAGATACTTTTTTTAAAAAAAAAGTTGACGCTTCGGCACGTGTGCTTACACTCTTTGGCCGTCGTGAAAATGGATAGAAAGTCGATTTTTACGTAGCGTTTTTGCTTTTATTTTGTGGCTCAATGCGGTAAACGCACTGGCCGCGGATGCGCATGTCGCGCATCGTTATCTTTTCTACCTCTATCTTAAAGAAGGATTTAATCATGGCAGACGAGAAAAAACAGCCCCAGGGTCTTCAGTTCCAGATCAACGAGCAGACTGCTCAGGGTATCTATGCTAACCTCGCGATCGTTTCCAACATGGACAGCGAATTCATCCTCGACTTCGCTTTCGTTCAGCCTGGCCAGAACCCTGTGAAAGTTCACAGCCGTATCATCATGAGCCCGAAACAGGCTAAACGCCTCGCCGTTACGCTCTCCAACGGTATCGTTCAGTACGAAGAAAAACACGGCACGATCGATATCTCCGTTCCCGGCGCCGACAAGTAATTAATGCTTGACCTTCCGCTTTCAGCCGTCGTCTGCGCCGCAGGCGCCGGCTCGCGGATGGGCTTTAACAAAGCCCTCTGTCGACTCAACCACGCTTCCTTTTTATCCAATATCGTTGAGTCCCTAATTTCTTTACAGATCCATTCCATCTTTGTCGTCGTGGGGTCCCAGGCCGATGTCGTCATGGCTCAGCACACTCACCTGCCTGTTCAGTGGATTGTGAATCCTCAGTGGTCAACCACGTTTATGCTCGATTCATTGCTTTGCGGGTTGGCTCATGTGCCGGCTCAGCACGCCGTTTTGCACTGGCCTGTCGATTGTGTCGATATCGATCCACGCGACCTCAAAAAACTCATCGACTTGACAGACGCTGACCTCGCTGCGCTCGCTTTTGAGGGGCAACTCGGCCATCCTATGAAGATCAGTGCACGCGCCGTCGCGATGTTGAAACAAAATGCTTCGCACTACGCTTCGCTTCGCGATTTTGTCAAGGATGTCGGCATACGACCCGTTCATGCCCAGTTCGGCGCGCTTATGAATTGTAATACACCTGAACAATTACAAACTTACATTGCCCTACATGTATCTCATGAAACCCTTTAAGGACGCTGATTTTCGTGCAAATGTTGTGTGACAAAAGCACAAAAAATGTTAGTAATTCTGCGCCTTTTTTCTCGCCGGTTGTCCGGCATTTGTCATTTTCTACAAGGAGAACATGAAGATGGACATTAAACGTGTTGGTATTCTTTTCGCTGGTGGTCCTGCACCTGGTGCAAATGCAGTCATTTCGTCGGCTGCGCTCGCCTTTTTGAAAGCTGGTATCGAAGTGATCGGCTTCTATAATGGCTATTCGCACCTTTTGGACTTTGATGGTACGCCGCTCGTCGAAGGTGACGACTACATCAAATTCCAGATCAATAAAGCCGCTGAATCCCGCACCAAACGCGGTATCGTCATCGGCACCGCGCGTTCCAACCCCGGCAAAATGATCAGCTGCCCTGAAGATCTTGATGATCCCCTTAAGAATGCGCCGCTCAAACGTACCTACGACGCCCTCATGAGTCTTAACATCGACGCCCTCATCTCCATCGGTGGCGATGACACACTCAAATCTGCGAATAAATTCCATGAATATCAGCTTCACGCTAAAGTGGCGAAGAAGATCAAAGTCGTTCATTTGCCCAAAACGATCGATAACGACTACAACGGCATCGACTTCACGTTCGGTTTCTTCACGGCTGTCCATTTCATGAGCGTTGAAGTCCAGAACCTCAAAGCCGACGCCAAAGCTGGTCGCGCGTACTTCATCGCGGAATGCATGGGTCGTAAGGCTGGTTGGCTTTCCTACGGCGTGGCCATGGCTGGTGAAGCCCAGATGGTCGTTTCCGTCGAAGACATTCCTGAATTGATGGCAAGTGCGGGCAAACAATATAACGGTTTCCTCGACCTCAACGTCCTCGTTGATCGCATCTGTGACTTGATTGAGGCGCGTGCTTCCCGTAAACAGTATTACGGTGTCGTCGTCCTCGCCGAAGGACTCGCCGAAAAACTCCCGACCGACTTCATTGCTTCGCTCGCCCGTGACGAACACGGTCATATCTCCCTCGGCGATGTTCACCTCGGCCACCTCGTCGCCAAGATGACCATGAAACGCCTCGAAGAACGCAAGTCTGTGAAAGTCAAAGTCAACGGCGTTCAGCTTGGTTACGAATCCCGTTGCGCAGAACCCCACGCCTTTGACGTCATGCTCGGTTCCACGCTCGGTGTTGGTTCGTACGTCGCACTCGTCGAAAAAGGTCTCGATGGTCACATGGTCTCGACCGTCGGTCAGCTCGACCACTGTTTCGTGCCTTTCTCGGATCTCATCGATCCCAAAACGCTCATCACCGAAGTTCGCTACATCGATACGAACAGCGACTTCCATAAACTAGCGATGATGCTCACCGACGACCTCGGCAAAAAGTGCTAATTTCGTATAATTAAGTTATGATAAAGGCGACAGGCTTCAGTCTGTCGCCTTTAATTTTTTTAGAGACGTGTTTCGTGCATCGTGTCGATGAAAACGAGCGCGTCCAGGTCAACATAACTTAAATTGCGGTCTATCCGCCCAACGACATAGGTTTGTTTAATGAAACTCAGACGATTTGCACAGCTTGGACTGTTCGCGCTCATGGGCGTGACAGCCGTGTCATGTTCCAAAACTAGCGTCGAACAACCGACTGCGACGCACGCCGTCATGCCTCAGGATTACTCCAAACGTGGCGTCGAGACACTCGATACCCTCGCACAGGTCATGCCGGCTAACACGCGTGCCGCCCTTTTCGCCAGTTATGGCTCTTTGACCGAGACCATTCAGACCCTAAAAGGCTGGAATCTCGTTCAAGCTGATGAACTGACCAAAACGCTCAACGATCTTGGAACGCACTACAAGCTGGATCCGTCTAACCTTCGCTCGTTTTATGAAGCCGGTTTTCATACAGGCAAAGGCTTTGGTATCGGACTGGTCGGGGATGCCAACAACATCGTTTTGGCTGCACAGATCCTTGACGAATCGGCTTTCATGAAGTGGTTTGAAACCTTTACCACCGAAGAATTTGGCCGTCCAGTGAGCCAGACGAGCGAACAAATGGGTTGGAAAATGACTCAGGTCAACACGCTCGACGAAGATTTTGCCACAGTGGCGATTAAAGAGGGCTTCGCCCTCATCGTGTTTGGTGCCAAAGTCCAGGGCGCGCCGTCGAACGTAGTGGCCCCCAAGATTCTCGATGCGCTCGCCAATCACGCCGTTTTGGCGTCTTCGCCCGTTTTGAACAGCGCGAAAAAGCAGGTCGGTGACGCGCCGCTCGCCGTGGTGATCTCTGATCCCGACGTTTTGGGAAACAACGTGGTGCAGCGCATGTCCCGTTCGATCGGCGTCGGCATTTCGCCAGCTGAGCACGACTGCCATATTCGATCTGGGGTCGAACTCGCTCCAAACGAACCTTACGCAGAAGAGGCCAAAAACGTGTTGAAGGCGCCGCTGAATGCTTGGAATAACCCGGTCATACATGCCCCCAACAGCAGCGTGACACGTGTTCATTTTTCACCCAAAGCTGCGATGGAAGCCTTTATGAAATATGCACCGGCTTCCTACAAAAAGCAGTGGACGAGCCTCACCAGTAAACTCAAAATGCCTTTGCTCGGCTTGAATTTTGAGCAGCAGGTCGTTCAGAACCTGGCTGGTAATCTCATGGTCTCTGTCAACCGCATCGATGCAAATACCATGTCGGGGAATGGTTCAACCGTTCGTCAGCTGCTTTCACAAGATGTTGCGGTCTTTTTGCCCATTGCCGATGTGAAACTTGCCAGCAAGTTTTTTAGCAAGGTCGCAATGTTTCAAAAGCTGATTCCCCCTGGGGTTGCGACGATCGACTCGGTTGAGGGCGTGTTGCACGCCGCTGTAAAATACCAGGGTGCCACAGTTCACGTGGGCTATGCCGACGGGCTTCTTTCGGCAACGACCGAGGCTGGTTGGCGGCGCGTCCTCAAAATGTATGCGTCACCCGACCAGTCGCCTGTTACCGGTATTTTTGCCGATGCTTCGGTCTCTGCCGTGAGTTCCGTTGCTTCGTCCGATGCTGTGGCGCTGCTCAATGGTGTGTGTGGCCCGAAATGCGCCAATATCACGTCGTTGCTCAACAGATCCTCACAGCTCGACTTCACCACGTCGTTCGGCGATCAACAGGCTGTCGTTGATCTCGACGTGCATTTCGCCAGGTAGGGCATGCCATGAAACGAACTTGTCGGACGCTCGCAGTTTTGGCATTCACGGCATTGGTCAGTCTGACCGCGTGTTCTCAGGGGCCAGGTTCAAACGCGGCACCTGAAAGCACGACACCTGTTGAGGTACAACACATGCAGATTCTAGGCACCTGGTGGGGCAAAGACGGCATGCAGGCCGTGTGGCATGATCAGACCGTCGAACTTGACCTGGTCGCCAATGGCACCACGGGTTATCAGTGGGTTCTCGAATTGTCGGGCGACGTGATCAAGATCCAAAAGGAAGATTACGTCGTCAACTCCGACATGGCTGGTGCACCTGGCCAAAAACGCTTTTGGCTTAACGGTTCAGCCGAAGGCTTGACAACGGTCGAGGCTTATTACATGCGGACTTGGGAACCAAAAGCCGAAAATTCGTTGATCTTTAAGCTGACGATACAAACCGATAAGCAGGGTAAGATCATCCGTGTGACACAGGCGCCCATTTGAAAATGTTTGCGTGCTGTCGAAAAATTTAAGATACTCAAAAAAGTAACTAAAACGGGGTCTTTAAGGCTTCAAGGATTAAAAAATGACAGTACAGGCACAAGCTGAACAAACACAGAAGAAGGGTCAAAGCAAGGCTCAGAACGCGGCGTCAAGTGCGCAGGGCACGAATGCCGCGATGAAAGGCGGCACGGATATTCAGGCGGACGAGGTTTCAGCGCAGAATGAGACCGTCGTTGAGAAGGTCAAAAAAGCCTTGCAATCTGGCGATGGCAAGGCCGTGAACGATGCGTTGGGGGCTGCGACAGCGAATGATGTCAAGACGATCGCCAAGGACCAGGCGCTCGTCGATCAGATCATGCAGATTCCTGATCAAGCTGAGCGTAATGCCGCTCTCGACAGGATCTACATGGATATCACAAATGTGAATGTGCTCATCCAGATGGTCAACGCCAGATTCGGAGTCCCGATGGGCTCCAATATGGTCGATGTTAAAGATGCCGCCGACGCAAGGTCCATCATAAATGGCAAAAAAAATGATCGATATGATCCACGCGACGAGCAGAAATGGACGCTCAACGGCGTGCAGCACGCCTATAAGACCTACCTCGTTCTTCCTCAGTCCGACCTCGACCTCATTCGCGTGGTTATGACGTTCAATACCAAAAATGGTTGCGGCGGCGCGGCCTACAGTCGCGGCGGCAAGACGATGGGCATGTATTACGTCGATTATACCGATTCGAATATCAATCGAACTGAAAAGGGCGAGCATACCGAAAATAAAAAAGATACCCGCACGGGCCTTGTCCTTACCGACATGACCTTCGCGCATGAACTCGGTCATATCGTTGACCTTGCCCAAGCCACGCCTTACTCTTCAACCGATGATTTTCGTAAGATCTCAGGTTGGGAAGAACACATTGGCGTCGATAATATCTATAAGGGTATTTTGGATTCTGTCGAGACGCCTTGGGCCGGTGACATGGATGAAAATGAAAAGACTGTCGCCGAATCGACCGCAAAGCGCATGCTCAACGAACGCGCAAGCAACGAAGCCATGGCCGATGTCGTCATAAAAGATGAAGTCCTCAATAACTATAATGAACCTGAAAAAAATACCGGCAAAAGAAGTTTTGGCGAAGCTGTGGCCGATTTCTTTACCAATATTTTTGGCGGCAACAAAAAAGCTGGACGTACAGCCGATAATCTCATCAAGATCCTCAAGAAATCTGATCTTATTAAACATATTCAGCGAGGTTTTTCTAATAATACGCCGTGGTACAGTGGCGAGCTCTTCAAAGGTATGAGACGTCAGATCCACGAAGGTTACGAGAATCAGGGCTGGTACTCGTTTGCCAATGAAGCCTGGAAAGGCGGCAAAATCAGTAAATATCAATTCCGCGATCCAAAAGAGGAATTTGCGGAAACCTATGCCAGTTACCATGTCGCAAGCCCAAAAGGCTCCAAAACCCCCGCTAAACTCAAAGCTTGGTTTGAATCAAAAGGCCTCGATAAAGCGGATGATATCGCCGGTAATCAAACAGCGGATCATAAAGAAGATAAATCTGAATAATTGAATATACGTATTCCAATTTGATGCGTCGATTGTCTCGATATTCGATAGAATAAGAATCTTTTTCGCGTCTAAGACGCGGAAATTTGAATTTTCAGGAGAAATACTATGTCAGAAAATGTTGAAAATAAAAAAACTCTGAAAGATTTTTTTATCCAAGATAAATGTCTCTGGGTGTGTATGATTGCTATTATTCCTGCGATGTTTGGAATTAATACGTATAGTAATTTATGGTTGGTGTATTTAGGGTGTTTTATTGTTATTGTAAACATTGCTTTGGTAAAAGCAATTAGAACAGAATATATGTCAAAATACCTAAATTGTTCTAATGATATCGATAATGGTAATAACGAGAGTAAGGATAAATTGAACAATGATATTACTTCTCGTGCGCTTCAAATACAAAAAGGACTTGTTTCAATAAATAATTTTTACATACTTATTTTTATGATGCTGCTTGTACATATTCCGGCTGATACTACTTTTGTATGTCATAGGTCGGAATGTTGGGATGGTTTTGTACTTCTTATAGAGATATTCATCTATGCCATATCGCTATTACCAATAACTATTATTGCGATATGTTTGTCATTGAAAACCAAAAAGCGACTTCGCAGTGCAACTTTTGATGATCAGGTTAGTTCATCGGTACATCGGATGATAAAACATGACTATCTGTTTAAAGTACTTAGCTTGTTATTAATGTTCTGGCCACTATTAGTTGCTTTTGGTATGTAACGAAAGAATAACACTACAATTAGTAGTTTAATAAAGAATACAACGCCGAAGGAAAAGCCATGATGAAGATCAAAAAATCCTTTTTGGGACTTGCGGCTATGCTTGGTTTAACAAGTTGTTCGACCACGCCCACGGCGCAACCCTCGGATGGCTCGTCGAATGACATGGCTAACGGGGCTGAAGGCAATGACGTTGTGCAGGCTGGTTTGCCTGCACTCGGAAATGCCTGGGTGATGCGCGTTATGGAACGAAAAAATGCTGACATCGTCGCCAAATATGACCAGGCTTTTGCGCTCATTCAGGCGGTCGAGCCCAAAGCGACGCAGTTGCAGTCCTACTGTTGGCGTTCTGGCGACTGGTACATCGTTTCCGTGAAGCTGGAAGCCGAACCCACCGATCAACGCCTCGTCGCTACCGATGACGGTTATCATTCACCTCGCCTGTCTGCCGTTTATCTGCTCGACATGGCGAACGAACGCATCGTGGCGCGTGAAGACTGGCAGGCCATCGCACCCTTGTTCAATGCTCTCATGAAACGAAAACCTTTATCGGATCGCGATGACGAACATGATTTTATCAGAGAGTCCGTGCTTGCCATCAACCTCGTGGCCACGGGGACCGATAACTACTTGTCTCCGACCAGTGGACAGCGCCTGCCCAAAGAAGTCGATCATCCAAAGATCGTTGTGAAAAACGGCGTTTTGACGGCGACTTGGTATGTTAACGGAACAGGGATGGCGCGCCGTATTGACCGCCACGTCGTGACTTGGGACGGCAAACAGGCCTCATACGAGCATGGCTCCATCAGTTTTGATCAGGGTGAAAAAGTTTGGGATTAGTGAGTGGATGTCACGTGTGATGGACGATCAACGCTTAGAGTTAGCCTATTCTTCGGCACAAAGCCGCTTTGAGGACATTTGTAACGAGCTTCACGGTTTGGTTTTGCGGTATATGCGTCGCTACAGCGAACGCATCTTGGATGAACGCGGTCAATATGGGCCGACGCGTATCGCTTCGCGCGAGATTATGCATGCCGCCGGCGTCGCTGAGGACGTGATGGGCGATGCGTGGTTGAATGAGCGCGCTTTTCCGACGATCGGCGACCTTGACCAGCAACTGCAAGGTTTTCGCGATCGACTCGTCGAACGTGTTGAAGCCACTTATGAGGCTGAACGCAGTGACTGTCTGCCACTTGAGACGATCCAGGGCTATTTTCAGCTCACGGACAGCGAAACGCGTCTGTTGGCTGCGATCGCCGCTGGTCAGCTCAACAACGCCGTGACGCGTCTCTACCGCTTCGCGACGGGCATCGATTCGACGTTGTTTCCAGCGTGGTTTTACGCCGAACTCGTTGCCGAAGATAAAGACGAGGTTCAGACGATCTTGTCATTGCTGGAGCCTGACCGGCCACTGCGTCTGTTTTCGCTCGTTGAATGTGGTCAACAGAGCGAGTGGAACGACCGTACACCGGTGATGCAGGCGCCTTTGAGTGTGCCAAACCGCATTGCGTCATTCATCATGGGGGAAACATCACGTGCAGATTTGCGCGGAGCCATCGTCTTTGATGAAAAAGTTGAGATGTTCGGTAAACTGACTTACCCCGACGAGTTTCGCAAGAAACTGGTGCGTGCGCTCAAACGCTCAAAGCCGCGTCTCGGGCTTTACGGCATCAAGGGATCGGGACGGCGCACGTTTTTGCGGCGTCACGCGGCTGAACTCGGGCAGACGCTGCTCGAGATCGATGTGAATGCGCTCAAACCCGATGAAAATGAAAAGACTTTGGCGATCTTGACAGGTCAGTGGTTTCGTGAAGCGAGGCTCCGACATGCTATCATGCTGTTTCGTTGCGATGACATGCCAACAGGCGATGCGCTCGACGCGCTCATGCAGTTTGCGCCGCGTTTTCGTCAGTTGATCGACATGCACCCCGGGACGATCTGCTTCACAGCACGTGCACTCAACGCCAGGTTGCTCGAACTATTTGGCGATCATGCGGAACTCGTGATGCCTGAACCGACACGGGCACAACAGGACGAACTTTGGCGCACGGCACTCGCCAAACACATCGACGACGCGGCAAAACTTGAGGAAACCGTGAATTACGTGGCGTCGAGTTATTGCCTGACACCTGGTGAGATCGCCTCGACGATCCAGACGAGTTTGGCGCGCTGTTCCAGGTCGTGCGCGCTGACAGGGCAGGCACTCTGTGAAACGCTCCGCGCGACGCGCGGACGGGAGCTCGAAGGTCTGGCTGATCTTAAGCCAACGCCGATCGGGCTCGAGGACATCGTGTTGAGCGACGAAGCCCGTGAAACCATCGACGAGATCTTGAGTTTTGCGCGCTATTCCGAGATCGTGCGCGATGACTGGGGCTTTGCACGCATGTCGTCGGCTGGTGGCTTGAGCGTCCTATTTTCGGGCCCGCCGGGCACCGGTAAAACGCTCACCGCTGGCGTGCTCGGGCACGAACTCAAACGCGCCCTTTACGTCGTCGATATTTCTCGCATCGTTGATAAATACATCGGTGAGACCGAGAAAAAACTCGCTAAGATCTTCGACCATGCTGAGCAAAGTCAGGCGATCCTGCTCTTTGACGAGGCGGACTCGCTGTTTGCTAAGCGAACCAATGTTAAATCGTCGAATGATCGATACGCCAACCTCGAAGTGAATTACTTGCTACAACGCTTGGAATCCTATCACGGCATCAGTATTTTGACGACGAACCTAGCTTCTTCGCTCGACGAAGCACTCGCCCGACGTATTCAGTTCAAGATCACGTTCCCCATGCCCAATGCCGGGGAACGCGCCAAACTCTGGAACTGCTTGATGCCCAGATCGGCGCCGCACGACGAGATCGACTATGCTCGCCTCGGTGAAGCCTTCGAGATGAGCGGCGGACATATCAAAAATGCGGTGTTTCGCGCTTGTATCCAGGCTGCGTCCCGTCACCAGAACGTCACCACGCAGCTGCTCTGGGATGCCGGGGTGCATGAAATGCGCGAAATGGGGCACGTGGTTCGCGACAAGCCGCTGCAAATTTAGTTATTCTTTACATGGAACCGCCTTTTTTTTGACTTGCTATTTATAGTTTGTTTATTTACTAACTACATGTAGTTTGTGTGTGCGTGTCGTTGACATGCACACACCAGTTTGATCAGGAAAAGGAGTACGTTCAATGAAAAGACAGCTGATATTATCCACGTTGGTGGCGCTTTCACTTTTGGGGTGTGCCGGCAAACAGGCGCCGGTCGAAAATGCAACTGCGCCGCAGGCCATAGAATTTAGGTATACGACCGTGTTAGATCCATCGAATCCATTTGCTCAACCGAGCACGCTTCCCTATGGTTTGGAAGATTTTTCAAAAATCAAACCTGAACACTTCAAACCGGCTCTGGAAGCCGGTATGGCGCAACAAATCGAAGAAATTGCGCAGATCGTAGATCAGGAAGCTGCACCGACCTTTGAAAATACGATCATTCCGCTCGAAAAATCTGGTTCATTATTTATGCGCGCGGCTCGTCCGTTTTTCAACATTGCTGAATCGGACAACGACGATGTGATTCAGCAGACGCAGACTGAGTTGGCTGAAAAACTCGCGGCACATGAAGATGCGATCATGTTGAACGACAAGCTTTTCAAGCGCATCGAAGCGATCTACAACGACCGCGCAAATTTGAATCTTGATGCGGAATCGCTTCGCTTGGTCGAACAGTATTACCTCGACTTCGTTCGTTCAGGCGCGTCGTTGCAGGGCGATCAGAAAGCTGAGTTGAGCAAGATCAACGCCGAGTTGGCGACGCTTCAGACCGCGTATGGTCAGAATCTTCTTGGTGAAGTGAATGACAGCGCCGTCGTCGTAGATACGCTCGCCGAACTGGATGGCCTGCCCGAAGACCAAGTCAACCAGGCTGCAGCTGAAGCCAAAAAACGCGGTTTGGACGGTAAATACGTGATCGTGCTGACGAACACGACGATTCAGCCTGTACTAAAATCGCTTAACAACCGCGATCTTCGCGCACGGATTCACGCGGCATCACTCGCCCGTGGCACGCGCGGCAATGCCTATGATAACCGCAACAACGTGTTGCGCCTTATCGAACTTCGCGCACGTCGCGCTCAGTTACTCGGTTACAAGACGTTTGCCGATTACGCTGTCGCCGATCAGATGGCCATGAACATCCCCAATGTTAACGCCATGCTCGCTTCCATTGTCGGTCCCGCCAAGGCGAAAGCCGCTGAAGAAGCCGCTGAACTTCAGGCCTTGATCGATGCACAGAAAGGCGGTTTCAAACTCGAAGCCTATGACTGGCTCTACTACTCTGAACAGCTCAGAAAAGCGAAATACGATTTCGATGATAATCAACTCAAACCGTATTTTGAACTCAATAATGTGCTCGAAAACGGCGTGTTCTATGCCGCTCAGCGTCTTTATGGCGTGAAATTCGTCGAACGTAAAGACCTGAAGGGCTATAACCCGGATGCGCGCGTCTTTGAAGTGTTTGATGAGAACGGGACGGTGCTCGGGCTGTTCGTCGGCGATTATTACGCCCGTTCGACCAAGTCGGGTGGTGCCTGGATGACCGAACAGCAGCTTCAGAACAAGCTGATGAACCAGTTGCCAATCATTGAAAACCAGATCAACATTGCCAAACCGGCTGACGGAGAACCGACGTTGTTGACGTTTGAAGAGGTTACGACGCTGTTCCATGAATTTGGTCATGCGTTGCATGGTTTGTTCTCGAACGTGACTTATCCGAAATTCAGTGGTACGTCCGTGCCTCGTGATTTTGTCGAATTCCCGTCGCAGTTCAATGAGACCTGGGCTTGGAATTCGGAAGTTTTGGCCAATTTTGCGGTTCATTATCAGACGGGTGAAAAGCTTCCGCAGGCGCTTATGGACAAGCTGATTGCGGCTTCCAAATTCAACCAGGGGTATGCGACGACCGAGTACCTTGGCGCGACGATCCTCGATC
>JAZUKH010000014.1:0-3473 GCA_045643185.1 Myxococcota bacterium
GAATGCACGGGCGAGGATTGCGGCGACCAGCCTGCGGTCTGCGACCCCGCGTGCGCGGAGGGCGACGTATGCAAAGAAGGCCACTGCTATACCTGCACGCCGAGCGGCAAGTGCTATTTGAGCGACGTCGCCGTCGAAAAGACCTGCGAAAACTCGGACGAATGCGACGCCTACGAGATTTGCGAAAACCACAAGTGCATCCCAGACCCGAATCCGGATCGCTGCGACCCGGAATGCACGGACGGCCAGATCTGCCAAGATGGCACCTGCGTCGACGCGACACTGCTTTGGACGCTGTGCCAGAGCGACTCGGACTGCGGCATCACCAATGGCACGTGTACTTTCGCAGTCGCGCCGTCCAAGCCTATGGTCTACAAGGGCAATAAATACGGAAATGGCGTCAATATCCCCGTGAGCCTGCTCGATGAGCGCATCAACACCGAAAACTACAACGCCACACACAAATTTGCAGCCGCCTCCACGAGCACCATCGGTATCTGCACCCAGAACTGCTCGATCAAAAACGAATGCGAAGAAGGCTTCACGTGCCAGCTCGTCGCCGAAGCCGATCCGATCTACCCGACTGACGCGCAGCTCCCCGTCGATCTTCCCCAAGACGATCTAGCCAAGCCAGGCTTTGCGGCGATCTGCCGACGCGTCATGAACGAAAGACTCGCCCAAGACATGCCTTACAACGCCGAGTTCTGCCATCAGGACGAAGAAAAGTGCAAGGCGGCTGGCGGCGTGTTCGTCGACGGCATGTGCCTGGACAAATGCGACCCGGCCGACAACCGTTGCCCCTACACGTTTTCGTGCGAAGAGGTCGACGGCCAGAATGTCTGCATGCCGAACACGCACACCTGCACGGCGTGCCACGACGAAGACAAAGACGGCTATGGCTACGGCCACTGCGTGCAACAAGGCATTGACTGCGATGACGCGAACCCAGACGTCCACTACAACCGCACGATGACATGCGATGAAGTCGCCGACAAAACGCCGACCGACCTGAACTGCAACGGCCTGATCGACTACTTTGAAATGGTCGGCACGCCCGACAACTGCAATGCCTGCGGCGACACCTGCTACGCCAACCGGAGCGACAACACCAGAGTCGCATGTATTCCCAGCAACGGCGTGAAGATCGACGAGGACTGGCGCAAAACCGCTTCGTTCGAAAACACCACCAAGCTGCCCGACTTCACCTGCGTTTTGACCTGTGACTTTGGCTGGGGCAACTGCTACGACACCGACAAGCCCAATGGCTGTGAGACCCAGCTTTACAATGACAGAAACAACGCCACCACGTTGTATGCGTCCGCAGTGAACGGCAATGCCACCGTGTGGGGCGCCGACAACGACCGCGACGGGTATATCAGCATCGACACCGCCAAGAGCAAGGAAATGGGCGAGGTCATTCTGGATAGCGACAACACGCTGTTGTGCTGCAACACAGATAGCGAAAACAAGTGCTACGAAGCCAACGCCGGCTGGAAAGCCGTCACGCGCCCAAGCAACTTCGTTCAGGCTGAAAACGTCAAGTCGCCGTCTTCCTACGACGCCAACGACAACGCGTCCACCGTTAACCCCGACGAATCAGAACATTGTGACGGCCTCGACAACGACGGCTCGCTCATGTTTGCCCAAACGTCCGGTTTGCCAGACTGCAAATCTTATTGCGCCAACAAAGACATCGACTGCGTTTCGATGAAGATCGAGGTGAATGGCAAGTACGAGTTCAACCCGTATTGCGACGCCACCGTCGATGGTTCGGCTGAAACCACGCCGTGGTACGACACAGCCGAGGCGCAGAGCTCCAACAAGGGACTACGCTTTGGCGAAACCTGTACCAAGCGCCATGAAACGAACGAGATCTGTGATGCCAATGCCATCGTGTCGTGCACCAACATGCAGGAAGTGCGATGCTACCCGGACACCGACCACTGCGCTTGCAGCTATAACGCGGAACTCGATGCCGTAACCGTCGTCAATGAACTGGGCTCAGTCCAGCCGGTCTTAGGCCAGGCAGGCAAGAAATGCCTCTGTGATGGCACCGACACCGATCAGGAATGCACGATCCAATGCAACCTGCTTTGCGTAAAAACGTTCGAAGAAGGCGAAAATAGCTATGCCCTCGCCTGCATGCCCAACCGCAACAAGCAAAACACGCCGGAGTCTGGTGAAGAAACGCCGACAACGATCGTCCACGACGGTCGCGACGACAAGGGCAATTACGCGTTCAACGGCCTTGACGAAAACTGCAACGGCATTCCCGACGATGAAGCCTTGGTGCCGTGCATCATCACGCTTCCTGAATCCGCAGCCCCCTATCAATTCATCGATACCGATGGCATAGAAAAAGGCTTTGTGAACGGCGTCACCAACGAAGATTCATCTCGTTATAAGATTTTCGACAATACCACAGCGGAAGCCTATCAAAAAGCCCTGAAGGACGTGGCCAACGCCGATGGCTCGATCAACCTCTGTCGACTTGGCTGGCAGCAACCCAACAAACGGGTCGTTGAAGATGCCGACACCGGCGTTTCGCGTGTCGAATATGGTCCAAACCTCTGCGTCCCGCTCTACAAGCCGCGTGACGTCGACTTCTTGGGCGACGGCATCGATTCAAATTGCGACGGCGTCGATTACGACATGAACAACGTCGTTTATGTCACCACGTCCAGCATTCAGCTCGCTGGAGAAGATGGACCATGTAGTGATCCAAGTAAACAAAACTGTACTTGTAATGATTCGTTAAGGCCTTGTAATGACTTACAAAATGCGATCGATTTGTCAAAAGATAATAGGAATTTCTTTAAAGACATTCTCATTTTAACGGATGAGCCGGTCGAAATCGATAAGGCGCTCCAAATTCCTATCTCTGACAAATCGAATTTACTGACTGGCAAAGACCTAAAGCCGACTTATATAAATAATTATTCGGGGTCAGAAAAAGAGCATATTCTGAGTGCCTATCAATTTCATCGTGAACTGATCCAGCACAAACTGGATGGTGAAAAGATCGACGACTACACCTACGGCTATGAGAATGAGACGATTATTGTAAGCGTCGGAGCCCCCGTATACGAATACTCGCACGCGAATAATTACGAGATCCGCATTCCCAAAGAACAAGTGCGCATTTTTGGTGGTTTATCCAGAGAAAACTGGAGCGCTGATAAAGGTCGTCCTGGTTGGATCAAAAACCATCGTTGGTTAATGAAAGATACCACAGATATTTCGAATAATGCCAGAAGCAGCATTGAATATCCGGTCAAAGATCTCACAGCGGCGAAAGATCAACTCACGTATTCCATGATTGAACCGGCTGACGAACATAAATTGTCTTTAGGTTTATATAATTTAGACCTGAACATGAGTACCAGTAAGGAAACGCCCAAAACCAAACGCGACGGCATAACCTTTACGGGCATTAACGGGTATTTGGGCGTCGACCTTTTGACGTTCGTCAA
>JAZUKH010000015.1:0-7475 GCA_045643185.1 Myxococcota bacterium
TGCTCGTATGAAAGCTCAATGCAAACTTGCTCTTCTTACACTACTGCTCCCGTCATTTGGCTTTTTTGGCTGTGATGACAGCAGTGATACTTGCGCTCTGACCGAAGAAATGTGTCTGTCCGCAAACCGCGCGCTCGACAAAGATAAATGCATTTGCACTGGCGGGAACGCGCAGGTCGACTGCACCTTGACCGAAGAAATGTGTCTGTCCGCAAACAAATCTCTCGACAAAGAACAGTGTCTTTGTGTGGGTGAAACGCCTCAGAATAATTGCGCTCTGACCGAAGATATGTGTCAGTCCGCAAACAAATCCCTCGACAAAGACCAATGTCTTTGTGTGGGTGAACCGCCTAAGAATTATTGTCCTCTGACGGAAGAAATATGTCAGTCCGCAAACAAATCCCTCGACAAAGATCAATGTCTTTGCATTAGCGAGGATCCTCAGAATACTTGTGGTCTGACGGAAGAAATTTGTCTATCCGCAAGCAAAACGCTCAATAAAGACCTGTGTCTTTGCGTTAGCGATACCCCCAAGGAGAATTGCACCCTGACTGCAAGAATGTGTCAATCTGCAAACAAATCTTTTGATGCAGAAAAATGTCTTTGCGTCGGCGAAGATCATCCCAATCAATGCAACCTGAACGAAAAAAGCTGTCAATCGGCTGACCTCATATTCAATGCAGACGATTGTACGTGCTTTGAATATCAAATTGGCGATCGCCTTACCTTTGGCCGATATGAACAGGATGCTGACGACAGCACCACCGATGAGCCAATTACTTGGCAAGTGCTCGATAAAAAAGATCATCAATATCTCCTCCTAAGCGAAAAAGCACTTGATGTTAAACCCTTCCATACCCAAATGGACGTTGACGTCACCTGGAAAACCTGCACTGTTCGTTCATGGCTGAACGGCTATGATTCAAATCAAAATATCGAAAAAGTCAGCTATTTGGATGATAATTTCATCAACGCGGCATTCACGGAAGAAGAAAAGGCAAAGATCATCGATTCAATCGTGCCGGCCCATAAAAACCCAAGTTACGAAACGACAGATCCCGGCGAAGATACGATCGACAAAGTTTTTCTGCTCAGCATCACTGAAGTCAATAACCCAGATTATTTCGCCAGCGATAGAGACCGAGCGGTAGTGTCTACACCTTATACGATCAAAAATGGAGCAGCCGCCGCGCATGACACCACGCCTGACGATGAAGAAATCACGCTTGAGAAAGAGACCTACGACGGATCATGCACAGGAACATGTTATGGTCTGTGGTGGCTTCGCACACCAGGCAAATATCTGAACGGTCCGGCGGTTGTCTCTATGCGTGGCAAAATTGTCAACTCTGGCTATCCAACCCACTACAAATACATTGTCATTCGTCCCGCCATTTGGGTAAAATTTTAATATAATTTGCGCTTCGCCTTTGCCTTCGGCATACGGCTTCGCATGCGAGCTATGCCGGGCAAAAGCCCGGCATACGCCCGCATTATTTACGTGTTTATTTCTTTAACCAGTAAAATTAGGAGTGAACGATGAAGTTAAAACCCTGTCTTTTAATTACGCTATCATCACTTAGTCTGACTTGTTTTGCCACCGGCTGCGGCGAAACCAATAATTATTATTACACAGAAGATCAGTCCGGAGATGATTCTGGCAATCAAAAAGAGCAAGAAGTCATCGATAATACAGAAAATACGCAGGCCCGTTGCTCTGACGGGATCGATAACGATAAAAGCGGCAAAGCCGACTGTGACGATCCGAACTGTGCCGGCTTTTCATTTTGTGCCAAAACAGAAGAAGGCAAAGAGAACACACTTGCCGCTTGTGCCGACGGCGATGATAACGATGGCGATGGCAAGATCGACTGCAACGATCCCGAATGCAAACAGTTTATGATCTGCCAGGAAAAAGTCGCCGAAAACACCTCAGTCACCTGCAAAGACGGCCTCGACAACGACGGTGACGGCAATCTCGACTGCGATGATTCAGAATGCAAAGATTTCGCGTTTTGCCAAAAACAACCTGAAAGCAAACCGGAACCGGCAAAGGAAGATACCGAAGCGGCCTGCACCGACGGTCTCGACAACGACGGCGACGGCAACCTCGACTGCCTCGATTCGGATTGTCAGAAATTCGAGATCTGCCAGGCACTCATCAGCGTCGCCGAAAACACGATGGAACTCTGCACCGATGGCATCGATAACGACTTCAACGGCGTCGCCGACGACAAAGACCCGAACTGCGAAGTCCTTATCAAAGACGGCGGAAAATCCGGCGAAGCTTCTTATGAACAATGCAAAGACAAGCTCGATAACGACGGCGACGGCAAAATGGATTGCGACGACCCCGAATGCCTCGTCTATGACGTCTGCATGAATGACTTTGATGCTGGTAATGACGTATGCCCCGACGACCCATTCAAATTTAAGGACGACGGCTGCGACTGCGGCCAAACAAAACTCGATGGAAAATGCTATATCAATATTACCAGAGACGATAATTTCTTTGATAAGATCAAGGATTTATCGAAGGATGATTACCTCATCAAACAACCGATCGATCTCGGTGAAACGACTCATTCCCCCATTTATAACTTTACAGGCACCCTCAATGGCGGAAACCATCGCATCACGGGGGTTCTGAATCAAAACAACGCGGAGTTGGAGGGCGAAAACGAAGTGGGGTGCGGTATATTCGACAGTATCACTTCTCAAAAAGTCGTTTTTAAAGACATTGATATCGCAATTACACTAAACTGTAGAGCATCCAGTACACGACCTTTATATATAGGCGCTCTGGCTTCGTTACTTGATAAAACTTCTGCTGAGCACATCACCGGCAGCTCAAAAGTTTATGTCCAAATTGCTTCGACAGCGGCAAACTCAACGTCGGATAACGTTCGCCGTTATATTGGAGGACTTTTCGGATATGCCAAGGATGTATCCGACGTCAAACTCACCGGCAACGTTTCTGTCAACATTGCGCAAAATCTTACAACTTCTTCTGGAGCAAAGGCTTATAATGTCATTGGCGGGGTTGTAGGCTATGCCAGTACAATGAAGAATATCGAAGCCGATGCCAATGTCACGCTGAGCATAGATAAACTTGAAACGACTACATTTAATGAGTATGAATATATTGGCGGTCTCGCCGGTGGCGTCGCTGAGTTGGAAAATGCATCCAATCGCGGACATATTAAAGTGATAGCCCAAAAATCAAACGGTGTTCAAGACTTAAAAATGGGGGGATTAGTGGGCGAAATCTCCACAAAAGCCTCGAACGTTTCCTTTACCGGTATAATCGAAAACAGCAATTCAAATGTCGTGGCAAATTCAATGATATATGCAAATTCCGGAAAACTATCTTACGGAAATATGATCGGCGGCATCACGGGCAGTATGGAAGTAAATGACGCATTGGAAATCGATCGCGCGAATGTCGATGCTGATATTATCACGCTTCCGGACAATGCTCTGATTGGCGGCATCGTCGGTGTGATGACGAAGGCAAAGACATTTGTTCGCAATTCAACCTCACATGTCAATCTGACGCTTCTCCCAACCACAGGATCAAAGTATTCGGATGGCACTTATAAATGGGCGTCCTATTATGGCGGCATAGCCGGTGGCGCCGCTGGCCATAAAACGGGTGAATATACTGCTTATATTACCAATAACTCAGCTCATACCAATTTTATCAATATTCATAATTTAACAAATCTTGCTCAAATTGGTTATGGCGGCATTATTGGCTACAACAGCGGCATTCTGGTCAACAATTTTGCATCAGACCGTTATATTTGCGCCCCCGACGTTGCCTGTCCGAAAATTGTCAATGGCATCGGCGGTCTTTATGCCTACGAGTCCTATTATAATCAGGAGTTTGCCTCAACCAGCGGCTCAACCTATTCTGATGCTTCCACCGAAGCTTATCAGTTCAATGCCACAGGCACACCGGTAACGCGCACGCAAAAGAGCGTTTTGGGTCTGCTTCGCTACAATGCCGGCTATGACGGCGGCGTCCTCTCCGCCAATATTCCCGCCAATATCGATGGCAAATACTCGAACTGGACGACCACGACCGATGACGAAGGTCACGTCATTCCCGTTCCCGATAATCAATAATATATATATTATTGATCAGATGAACAAGTTAAGGCGCGAATATACGCAGAATAACGGTTTTGGATGGATTTGACGGAAGAATACGGCTGATGTAGAATTCGCGCCTGTCAGATTGGTGATGCTGACAGATTCGTGTAAAAAAGGTTGTATAAACCATTCTCATTTAGGGGAAAAAAGATGAAAAAAACGTTGATAATGATGCTCGGCATGATGACGATTCTCACGGCTTGCGGAAACAAAAATGCGGCTGATAATAAAGTCGAGGATGCCCCGACTGCGCAAGAAGCCAAAGCCGATGATGCAAAAGCCGATGATGCAAAAGCCGATGACGCGAAGGCCGATGATGCCAATGCCGATGATGCCAATGCCGAAGAAAAAGTTTCAGAAGCCGACGCCGTTGGCAAAACCGTGACCAACGACACGATCGTTCTGAAATACACTGGTGCCGAAAAAGATGCTCTGTTTGGTGCCACATCCATGTATTGGCGTTTTAAAGGATTCAAAGATAATGGCGAATTAAATCGCGTCTCGGGCAAAATGAGACAGTTCTATTTCTTTGCCGATGAGGCTGCTTATGATGCTGGTGTCGAAGGCTGCAAAGCAAAATTAGGTTGTAGTATTAAAGAAGAACATAAGGTTTCTTTATATTTTGTGACATCCTCTGTTTGTCCGAACGACTGGGAAACTTTCGATCAAGTCGTCAATGATGTCACGAAAAAAGAGATTCCGTCCCAGATGCCTCCTTCACCGGATTATGAACTTGTAAAATAATATGGCGACGGCTATCGGCCTCCGGCCGATACGCCGTACGCGCCGGGCCTTTGCCGCCCGCTATTCGGCGATGTCGAATACGCGGGCTTTTCAATATCTCGCTACAAATTTGACCAGACAATGAAAACCAGGTTGAATTTTTTCGTTTTCACTTCTGGCTACTCGGCGTTCGGATCCACTTTTTTGTGATATCTTGTATATACGATTTCTTCGCCACTCCACTCAGCTTTTGTGACGGAAATCTCACCAGAGACTTCATTAATTTGTTTTCTATTATTATCAATAACTTCAAGTGAAATAGATAGCCATGAATCGACCAGACGATAATCGTTTCCAGCAAACAAATAGACTGGAACGTTTGTTTCTTCAGAACTCTCACCGCCGCAATCGCACTCACATCCATGGTAACGGCTTTCTTTCGTTTCGAACTGAATATAAATACCTGTCGTATCCATAAATGGAGCACTATCCGCCGTAATACTGTTCTCAAAATCATAAGATGCAGCATTACCTGGGGCATCTGCCTGAATTGAAACGTCACCGACATCCTCTCTCAGTTTATGAACACGCGTTATCTTGTCTGCCGGATTCGTAAGCGCAATATAGACATCGCTGAAATAGGCATCATTATCATTACACGCTTTTACACATTCAGCAGACTCTGTCTCACACTCTTTCTGTTCCTTTTCATCATCATCACATTCAAATGCATATTCTTCGCATTTACGCTCACAGATATCTACAACATCCGATGTTAGACTGTCATCCAGCATTTTTTTCAAATAGCCTCTATGCTTATCATCCAGATCCTTTTCGTTAAGATAGCTTTGTTTTGAGACACAATGAATTTCTTGAAACTTTGTCTCATCGTTAAGTGTAATGACTGGTATTATTTGATGATTTGAACTCATTGTTGTGCAAACAAGCGCAAGCGATCCTTCCAATTTAGCAACTAGATCTTCCCCAGGATCAACTTCGAGCAGCGGCTTGGTAAATCGATCTTCATAATTTTTCCATCGCACTGAACTCAAATCACCCGTGACATGATGATCGACTGCCCGCATTTCATCCATCTGACTCTCCATCAGGGATCTTGAACCATGTTCTGACCTGTCTTGCTTGACGTACTCAATTTGAGTTCCATTCCAGCGTGCTGATTTTGTAAAGCCGGAATACTCGATCATCGGCCCCTTCTCACTCTTGGATTCGTTATTTTCATATTGCCATGAATCAATGCGGCGCTGACCGTCTCCTGCAAACAGAAAGATCGTAGTTTCCTCACGATCATATCCAGCAAGCGGTTCCGCAGTGATTATATCTATATCATCAATCCATTTTTCTGAGCTCTCGAACATCACATAGAGTCCGTTGACATCCATGAATGGAGATTCATCCACTGAAATTTCAAATGTTCCAGAACTCGGAAAATCGTTCGAAATGTCATTTCTGCTGAAACATGAATAGATATCGACGTCTTCTTTTAACCTGAAAACGCGGGAAACGTGATCCGTTGGGCTGGTGAATACCACATAAACACTGGTCGTTTCTGGTTGGCAGTCATCAACATAACTAAATTTATCTTCATCAAACACATTTATTTTTCGATGATAATACCCTGGTTTATTTTCATCATTATCATTATTCATGAAAAGCTGTTTAGACACGCAATTCACAGCCTGAAAAACTACCCCACTTGGCATCGTCTGCGTTTTTGATTGTGGATCGCAGACCAGATCAAGCGTTTTTTCCATTTCTGACATGATGTCTTTGCCTGCATCAATTGAGAGCAACGGTGCTTCATATTTTTCTTCAAAATCTTTCCAGTGCGCAGAGCCAAAATCCCCGACGACTTCGGATTCTATTTGGGGAAGTTCGGCGTCAATATATAATTCTATATCAAAATATTTTGTGTCTTTAGCCCTGACACGATTTTGATCTGGTCCTTCAGCGGACTTTGCGCCCTCTCCATTTGCAGGCGCTTGCGGAATCTGTACTTCAACAGGCTTTGTTTCTGCTACTTTTTGATCAACGTTGTCAGCCTTGTCCTGCGTTTGAGCTCCAGAAGCTGGCTGTTCTACCACCTCTGTTTTGGCAGTGGTCTCATTCGTATTCTGATCACTGAAATTCTGGATGCTTTTTGAGCAGGAAGCCAAGCATAGACTTGCAGCAGCAATCATAACAACAACCCAAAAATCTAATTTTTTCATAATACTCCGTATAAATGATTATATTGCGATAATAATTTCAAAGCTCTAATCATTTTCTACCAAGGTCAACCCATTTTGTCAACCAAGGCCACGCTTTATCGTCGCTATCGCGTTACGACTCAGCAGGAGACCACAATTTGTTTTAGATTTTGCGTTGATCCTTTAGCATTTTGTTTTTGAGCAGGCCCAGGCCTGCGGCGCGCAAGGGACGGAGAGACGCGCGGTCCGCTCGTCTCACCGTCCCCCCGCTATCATTTTAGTGCGGAGACGGGTCAGACAAAGCCTTCTGCACCATCTGCTTGTCTTCCTCAGACAAGTTGATCAACTGAGCGGCTTTATCCATATCACAGCCGAGATCCATAAGCG
>JAZUKH010000016.1:0-11229 GCA_045643185.1 Myxococcota bacterium
CCTTCGGTCGATACGCCCGAACCGCCGAGCTTTTCGCTCGCTTGATCCGCCCGAACCGGACGGCTCTACGCTCGCTCAATACGCTCTGCGCACAAACTGTTAGAATTTATATCATTCTCCAAAATCAGCCCCGGCAGATTACAAACAGCCGAGTCGCGAACGAGGGGCTGAACGAAAGACTTGGCAGGCAATTTGGAGATTGTTATGACAATTTATGGGTATATTCGTGTGTCGACAGACATGCAAACGGTTGAAAATCAGCGTTTTGAAATTAATAATTATTGTGTTCAACACTATGAATACCTAGAGCAATGCCTGCCGTTTTGCTTCAAAATAAACGAAAGGTGCTTTTCTTTCTAATAATTCAGAATCATTACAATACTCGTTCCAATAAGTTAGGCGAGCTTCGCAATACACAGGTGCATTAAGATTTAGTCTTTTAATGGTCTGATTGATTTGTGACTGAATTTGCAACGATACATCTTGAGAGGCAAAGACTTTTCCCGAGCTGAAATCCAATTGAAACCAGCCATTTTCAACCACAAAAGGGTCGAACACATCTTCATACTCACGTTTTCTGGCATTAATGCGCTGAGTACACAGACGATAATTCGACCATTCATAAGCGAGTTCGGGATATTTTGATTTTGGTCGAAAATGATCAACCGTTCCCATGCCTTCGTAGGCGTGAAGATATAATCCAAGGTATGCGCAACAATTCGAATATCGCGAATAAAGTTCAGGCAAACAGGTACGCCAGTAGCTCGGAAAATCCGCATTAGATGACGCTGCGTTTCGTGTCATTAGCCACAAATTGCCTTTTTGCCTGACATTGACATCAAAATCTGAAGGTTCTGGTTGAAGAACTACACGAATCATTGCAACCATCCTTTGCGTTCAGCGAGAGCAACCCAGCGGATAAGGTAAGGATCGTGTTCAGGTAGTATCTGAATGAGCTTTTGCGTGTATGAACGCGCTAAATCAGGTGTCATCGAGTTGTTCTGTGACGCTTGTTCAATTTCATTCATCAAAAGCTCGGCTTCTAGGCTATAACTCTGTTTCAAATCAAAAGCTTCACTCTTTAGCCAACGACTGTAGTCACCCTGCTTTTCAAATGTGCGCTGCGTTAATATTACGCGCTGTTCATCTTCATCCAAATCGAACCAGGCATCATATTCAGGGACAAACAAGTTCTCAACTGAAGCCATAATAAGCGGTGAGTGCGTTGCCGCGATGAGTTGAATTTCAACATCGTTTGTCAGCATTTTTATAACATTCATTAAGGCTGGCAATAGGGTTCGCTGCCATTTAGGATGTAAATGTGATTCAGCTTCATCAAGAAGAAATGTCATGCGATTAGAAACCTGCTGACCGATAAGGTTGGCTGCTTTCTGATGTTCGTTCCAAGCCCATACGAGTAAATATGCCAGTGAAATAATTCGACGCATTCCAGAGGATACATGGATGATTGGCACTGACTGTTGATAGGACAATTTCAGCGTTGGAATGTCACGAGAATCATCCAGACTTACGCGAACAGGTTCGCCTGGATTGATTTTTTCATTATCCCCCGGAGAAAGCCGATCCAAAACAGAAACAAGCTCTTGCCAACAATTACCATTCATGCTTTGCCATAACGTCCAATCTCGGATCAGGCCATTGCACAGCCAGGTGTCATCACTGCGCCGTAAACCATTCAATATTTCTGATGGAGTGAATACATACGCTTCTGCATGAGAACGGTTAATTGTTTCACTTTTTTCTTTCCAATAATTGCGAGCTGGGTCCCAAATACAAACGCTGCCATCGGCCATGGCATAAAACACAATACCAGGATTTGAAGGTCGTCCTTGTTTATTAGGCCATGTTTGAGCTCCTCTATCGAATGTACTTTCGTATTCAGCCGTTTTGGAGCTCGCTTCAAATGCATATCGAATCGCAGCAGATCTTGATTTTATAGCAGGCAAAGCCATGCGACCAGCCATTAGCTTCTGATTGAGTTCAGCGGGCCATGTTCGCGTCATTGACCACCAGATTAAATCTAGAATAAAGCTCTTCCCAAGTCCATTATCCCCAGTCAATAGGTTGAGACGCTCCCCAAATTCCAAAGACATTTGCTCCAATGGACCAATATTTTCTGTACTCAGATATCGTATCATAACGCAATGACCATCATAACCATAAAGGCGCAACACTGCGCCTTAGTTAGCATATCATGGTTAGCGGATACGTCAAATGCCAATGATTCACTTGCTTGAAGCATGAAAAATGATCGGTGCTAATGTTTTATGTTGACACATTGCCATAATCTGGCGCTCGGCTATCGGCTGCGCCGATACGCCTCACCGTTCGGGCTATCTTCCTTCGGTCGATACGCCCGAACCGCCGAGCTTTTCGCTCGCTTGATCCGCCCGAACCGGACGGCTCTACGCTCGCTCAATACGCTCGGCGCACCACTATCGTTAGGTCGCCAATCTACTCATTATCTGAGCAATCGAATAATTGAAACTTGGGAAGTCAAGGCTAGGAATTAATTCGCCTATTTGGGAGTTTATTTCGACTGTTTGGGAGTTTATTTCGACAATTTGGGAGTTTATTTCGTCACTTTGGGAGTTTATTTCGTCAGTTTGGGAGTTTATTTCTCTGCGTGACCCACGCTAACATGCACCACGAGTGCATGGATTGTTTACCGCGTTTAGACTGATTTAGCAATCCTCCAGACGCGCCGACGCCAGTCAGACCACACACGCTAACTAGCCGCGCGCATCGCCCGACCAAGCGCCTTGACGATGGCGTCGACCTGCTCAGCCGAGTTGTTTATGCCCAACGAGACGCGAATCGTCCCAGCAGCATAATCCGGTGACACGCCCAAGCACCGAATGACATGTGAAATCTGGGTCTGCCTGGAATCGCACGCCGACCCAGTCGAAATGTCGATGCCCATAAGGTCGAGTTGATGCAACACAGCTTCGCCAGACGCGTGACAAAATGAGAGACTGATGATGCCTGGAACTGCGTCGACAGCCCCGTTTACCCGAAAATCCAGGTTTTGAGCGTGCAGTCCCTGGATCAATTGGTCACGCAAAGCGCGTAAACGCTTTGTCTCTTCAGCCAAGTTTGCGGAATTTTTGACGAGTGCAGCAGCCATACCCACGATGCCAGGCACATTCTCAGTCGTGCTGCGCAAACCGCGTTCCTGACCGCCGCCGTGAAGGAACGGCGCCAGTGGTGTGCCACGCCGAACGTACAAGAAACCGGTGCCTTTCGGTCCATTAAACTTGTGTGCAGACGCCGACAGCATATCGACACCCAGTGCCTGAACGTCTACCGGAATATGCCCGACCGCCTGAACGGCATCGGTGTGCACAAACGCACCATAACGGCGTGCCAATGCACAAACCTGGTCGAGCGGTTCGATCGTCCCTACTTCGTTGTTCACCAACATCACCGAGACCAGTCCAAAAGCTGAGTTTTGCGACAAAAGCCGTTCAAGCTCGTCAAGATCGATCCGTCCGGTCGCGTCGACGCCGATCTGCACAACAGCACGTCCAAGCTCAGACAAGTACGCACACGTGTTCAGAATGGCATGATGCTCGATGCACGACGTGACGATGCCAGGCCGGTTCGGCATACGAAGCGCTTTGAGCGCCCAGTTATCGCTCTCGGTGCCACCAGACGTAAAATAGATCTCGTCTGGTTGAGCGTTCAAAACTTCGGCAATCTGATCACGAGCCAACTCAACGGCTTTACGACAGCGACGCGCGTCATCATAAAGCGCCGACGGATTATAAAACCCTGTGTCAAACCAGGGCTTCATCGCGATCAGCGCTTCTTCACAAATCGGCGTCGTCGCCGCATGATCTGCATATATACGTGATTTCATTTGAACAATTCGCAGCCGTCTTCCTTAAATGCCTCAATTTTGTTCAACAAATCTTCCTCGGTGACTTCAAAGTACTGCGCCATACATGGCAGACAGTAATAGTCTTTGGTGTCTTTGCTAAACAATTTCTGATTCAACGCAATGAGATCTTCCTTTTTGATCTCAGTTTTACAAAAACAACATTTAATAATTTTCTTCATATTATTGAATCACGCGATATTCGGGGAAAGGTTTCTTTTCGAGACTGAATTCGGCATCCATCATACCGAGTTGACGACGAATGATGTAGCGCATGTCACACGCCGGTTGCAGGCATTTGACGCGGAATTGATAACGATCGACATCATCAGCACATCGAACATACGGAAAAAGCAACTTCAACCAAGCCGCAGCGAGTCGTTTGACAGCCGTCGTGTCACGCGTATCAGCCTTAGGTGGCGCTTCAACAAGCTCATCAACGATGGCATCGTAACTCACATCGTTGCGGAGCATGTGCATAATGGAGCTAAAATACTCGGTATTCAGTGCCCAACCGCACATTTTGAGTCCTTCGTGCATACGCGGAATATCCCAACCTTTAATGAACCCATGAAAACGATCAATGAGGGCACTTTCATGGTAAGCCTCGGGAAGATGAACATCGAAGAAATTGGCATTCTCATTCATACTCTCACATGGAATATTGCCCAAAAGGATCAAACCAGCGGAACTCGTCGCTTCAAACCCATCGGTTGCGGTGAACGAACCACTTTCTAGATATCCCTTAAAGGCCGTCCGCATTTCGTCAATATCACCAAACGAACTGGATTGAACTTCATCGACCGCCACAAAATCGTTATTGAAGATCGCGCCCTGTCGATGGTTGGCAATATTGTAAAATAACGAGGCACGCGTGAGTTTAGAATTCAAAATGATGCCGTATTTACTGACATTACCAAATAAATAACTTTTTCCTGTCCCTTTAGGTGCTAATTCAACAATATTTAAGTTTTTTTCAACAAAAACCAGCAGTCGCGACAAGACCGCAAGTTTTTCAACAGGATTGTTATAACCAGACGCGTTGTAGTCGATGGCGCCCAAAAGCACGTCGATCCACTCATCGACAGAAAATTCGTGAGACATATCTTTGTAATAATCGAGATCGAGCACGTAGGGACAAAAATCTCGATAATTTCGCATAACGATGCGCCCATCTTTCTTTTTTGGGTCGGTCGGCTGTCGATAAACGAGACTGATCTGTCCCCAAACCGACTTGGCTTTTGTCAACGCGTCGCGATTTTTTTCGATACAAGCATCGTCGATCAACGTCTCTTTGAGCGTCAGCCCATAATCCGGCAATTCGAAGCGATATTGACCGCTCTGAATGTCGATATCAACGACGATCTTGGCGAGCAGATTAACCTGTTCGCCATCAAACAAATGTGATTTGATGGCGTTCCATCCATCTTTTCCCGGCAAATGCGCCTGTATAAAGCTCTGCACTTCCTCTATATCAAACTCGCCGTTTTCCGCCTGGTACTTTTTGAGCAACCAGTCGCGTAAAAAGGACGGAACGCCAAGATTTTTCAGTGCGTTGTTGCGAAAATCTTTGTAAACGACCATTTCATCGAAAAGACGATGTAAGGTTTGTTCTGGGTAAGCCATGATGTTCCTATTTCGTTTATATTAAGAATTAATTGTGTGATACACATTAACGCCGGGGGCGTTGCGGGGGCGGCGAAGCCCCCGCAGAGAGGGGCGCGGCGTATTTCAAATTCGTATTATATATAATACGAATTTGAAATAGCCGCGTTGGGGGGAAACCTCCCCCCTGACCAAATTAAAAGAAGTCATCATCATTGGTCGTCATACCGGCGTTGACCGTCGTAAAGGTGAGTCCGGATTTGATGCAGACGCCATCGCGCAAAACGTCAAAGTTCCAGGTGCCCGCGCGGGTAATTCCCGTGCAATTGAAGACAAATTCCTGTTGATTCGACGACGAGCCGGGATAGACGGCAGCGACTTTAGCGTCGGTCAAACGCATGGAGAGAGACTGGAATTTTGTTTTTGAGAAGAGCTTGACGACCGCAGGCTGACGAGCGCTGACTTTGATTTTATCGTCGCAAACGGAGATCTCATAATCGATCGCGCGTTTTGGACGGTTGATTTCGATCACAGGGACGAGCACTTCTTCAAGGGTCGCGCCGCCATGCACTTCGACTTCGGCGCGGCGAGCGCCTTTAAAAGCATCGTAGGTCGCAAGGACGCACGAATCCGCATCGGCACGCACAGCACCAGAAACGAGCGTATCGCCTGCAACATAAGCGCAGATGCGGCCACCATGCGACCCCTTGCCGTCAGCGGCCAGAATGCGCGCACCGCGATGGATCAACGGCATGCGCGTTGCGCCATGATCTGACACGATCACCGCTTTTTCAATATCTTTGAGTACCAAATCATTATGTATATTTGTAATTAAACGATCAAGCGCGGCGAGCTCATCTATAAAATACGCTGGATAATTCGCTTTTTGATAAGCATCATCGATCAACTTACTATGTTTGAGCTCGTCAATTTCTTTGACATTATGAACCTGAATACCATGTCGTGCAAAGACTTCACGAAATTCCGTATTATATTCGGTCGTGGTCGGCAAATTGGCACGATGAATCGTCACGGTAAATTGTAATTCATTCTCTTTTGCTTTTAATAAATACTCAAGATAAGCCAAAAACTCAACACCGAGCGCATCAACAAACCACACGCAAGTTCTGGCAGGATCACAACCTCGACAAATCTCGTCAATTCGCGTATTTCGTGATGAAAACGCATAAAATGCCGGATGTTCGGCCATCTCATTGACTGCATCAACAAAACTGTCAGGCACTTTATTAAATATTTTTGCTAATTTATAATTTGTAAAATAACGCGTGAGATCGGCACCATGGTAGGTCGAAGGCGGCGTGATCCCATAATCGCACAAATACTCTGCCAAAGCCGGCCAGCAAATGCGAATAGCTTTAAGTCGATTCGCTTTTGTCTCATCCGTCGCATACAGATCTAACAATTCCAGGCAGGTCTCTTTTTCCACGCGCGTCAGATCAGTCAAATAATATAATGACAGTTCGCGCTTTTGCTTGATCCATGCACAATAATCCTTCACTTCTCGATCAAATTCGCCAATTTCTTTGAGCAATTTGTATCGAAGTTCATATAAATGACTAAATTGTGGATCATTTTGAGATATATCAGCTAAGCAACGATATATCTGTTTCACAAATTCTTCATATTTCTGCGTTTTTGAGGCAACGATAGCAAAATATTCATTTTTATGTGAATGGTAAAGTTTCGTTGCAATAAAATGCAGCCAACGCTTGGATGCAGTCCAATTTGCATAATCCGAAAGGCGATCAAGTTCAGACATCATGAGCCCAAGATCTTTATAAACGACTTTCTGAATGGACCCAGCTTGAAGAACTTTAGATAAAAGCTCGCCCCAATGCTCGTCAGTCCCTTGTGATTCCTGCAATTTGTTGGCTGATGCATCATGCGCACAAAGCATCTTATAAGGCGAATCATAGGCATTGATCTCAATCATCGAATGCCCGAACGCTGAACGGGCATAATGCGTTTCGACCAAAAGCGACATAGGCAGCGTCGATTCGGTGACGACCGTCTGCCCCTGCTCATCGATCGAATGCATTTGTTCAATATGCGTCTCATGCGTCTCTATGGCTTCCGCGACATTCTGAATGCCACGAAGAATGACGTTTTGACCTATCCACGCACTATGTTTGACGAGCTGCGCCATGCCATCCGCGCTGCAAAACACGATGCTCGGCCACAAACTCGCCCTGCCCTGCACACGCAGGATCTGCGTTTCACGCCGTACATCCTGCGCCACAAGGTCGTCAAGGCACTCGCCACATTGGTAACACAACACGACAAGCGGTGCCTCAAAGGTCTGACTCATCAACGCGGCCATTGAATCGCGACGCGCCTGGCGCCCCTGAAGCAGACCAAACGAAGTCCACTCCGTCAAAAGCGTCGGCACGTGACGCGCATGAAGCGCATTCAATACGGCCACGTCCAACGGCATGTAGTCTTCCTTACACAACGTGGAAGCCGCCAAAACGTCGTTTTGTAACGCGCCCTTCACGCGTTCAAGGTCATCGACATTCTGAACATTGACAAATTTTGGACGATTCGACGCTCCCGACGAATTTACGCCGTGCAAGAACGCCTCGATCTGCTGAATTGCGTCTGAAATATTCATTACGCTTCCCCATTACGGCTACGAATGATCTCAATACCGACTTTGGCGTTATTTCGAATCAGGTCTTTTAAATATCCCTTTAATTCATCATCGGACATACTATCAATAATTCTAAATGCGACGTCATAGGCCTGATCTTTATAGGTCTTTTCTGCCAATTTTTTGACCTGGTCACGAATGACCGGCGAAGAATCCCATTTATATATTTGAGGTTCGATTTCTTTAAGCGACGTTTTAACTTTTTCAAGATTGGAAAGCACAGGCGCATAGTCACCTAAAACAGCCTTTTTGAACGCCTCGTCGCGGGAATTCACCAATTTGAGCGCCTCAAAAAACGTGGCATTATCTAAATAATCTTCGGCCTCTTCGATGCGCGCCTCATCCGTCATGCCGCGATTGATGGTTTCAAAACACGCTTCGGCCAGACTGCGTTCGGCCGGGGGCACCATAGCAAGAATTGGCGTTTCGTAGCGATCAGACCATTTTTCGGGCGATTTAGATTCCGTCAGCGCGTACCAGTGATTGGCGAGTTGCTCGTATTTACGATTTTTGATGTAATCTTCAATGGTTTGACGAGTGATACGGTTCCAATCGGCACTTGACGCGTTCCAAGCATTCGCATCGACCAAGCTGTAGATCTCGTTGACATCGCTTTCGGGCAAAGCATATCGCTCAATCCCGGCAGCACGTTCAAACAGGGCGCGTCGCTGCGCCTCGCTCATAAATGCTTGTATCTCGTCCGAATGATCCTGGAATAATTCGAGCAAAGTCATGATCTGCCTTGAATTCAGACCATTCACAGACAAATCAGTCATGATTTGTATAAATTCAAGAAGTTCATCATCATACCAGTCGCTGAAGATCGACACAGGAACTTTGAAAAGACTTAATTCATCTTTCCAAGCTTTGATCGCTTCATCAAAACTCTTACTTTCGCGCACGAATGCACGACTCGATTTCACAAATTCATATTCGGCGATCACTTCATCAATGCGCTGCTGCACGACATCTTCGGTCCACAACCAGTTTGCGTCACCCGCGTCGAATTTACTTTTCACGCATTTAAGATAATTTTCTTTTTCTTCACCAATTTCTTTAGCTAACGCCGGCAAAGCGCCATTTTTGTAATTTGCGAGGTAGGCTTTCATACCTGCCGTCAGCTTCGGTGATTTGAGAAGGTCGCGCAGATCATAAAATGGCGCGCCTTTATCCATATACATTTTACCGATCTCAGTGGCGAGCGTCGTATCCTGGCCCTGTACGTTGTTTGAGCCGGCAAAGAGCTGGATCTTCTCGATCAGATCCGTCACATCTTTGATGCTCATGACTTTTTCATGCGTCAAATTATATTTAAGGCTCCAGATCGGGAAAACGAGCTTTTTGAGCTTATCACGCAACGCGCCGCGGGCATTTTCAACGCTGCCGCAAGCCGAGCGTTCAACGCCAAAAACCATGGAGATGGCATCACTAAATTTACGAATTTCTTCTTTATCGCGAACGATATATTGATTTCGATAGCGCGGACTCGGATTTCTTTTATCCGTGATAATATCTGCGACCATCTGACCGATCTTATCGACCGTCAACGCATCGCTGGTCATATCATCACTCCACGTGAAATCTTCAGACGCAAATTCACGCATAATAAAACCAAGCACAAACGCGGTAAGATTGCACGGACGAATGCCAAAAGGCTCCGCTTCGAACAAATTATAGATATCACTCATCGACACACGACCATTGGCTTCAAAGGCTTTTTCAACATAAGCAACCAACGTTTTCTTCATTTCTGCCACGACCATGCATTGAGCTTTGGATTGCGGTTGTTCCCAATACTGTCCGTCATTCCAGATGGCATCAAGCTGTGTATCAAGACAATTGGGCGTGCCTTTTTTGGCCGTATAACAACCAGCTGTTTTGCGTTCGACGCCGTTTTTCGCGCCCTGCTTGACTTGCGATGCGCCCCACAGCGTCGCACTTGCCGTAAAACTGATCTCCAACGCATTGGCATACCGACTGCGGATCACGCGTTTCAACGCATTCTGCATCTGATCCATTCGTTCAGCCCTAAAACCGCTGACACATTCTCTCGAATAGATCATGTATTCGCCATCGATCACACGCTGATGCCAACGCGTTAAAAGATCGTCGGCCTCTTTTTGGAACATTTTCGATTGCTCTTTATCATTACTGCTATTTAATTCCGCACGAGCCTTATTTTCGGCATATTGATCAAGGGCATCCGTACCAAAAGCCGCATTGCACGTTTCAATGATCACCACCTCTGTCGCGGGATTATTCTGATAGAATTTTTGAATTTCCTGTCGCAGAATGACGCTCTCTTCATCATTTTTGGCCCATGTCATGGCCACGTCGATCATATTGGTCGGTTCCGCTTTAGGCGCATTCAAATGATCGATGCGAGCCCTGAAGTTCTTCGCCGTAACAAAATTCATGACGTCGCCAAAACGCGTCTGCAATTCGGCTGAAAGTCCATTCCAAACCGTGCTATCCTCGCGTGGTAAAAGCGTATCCGTTGAATGATCCTTAATTTCTTTAATTTTTTCGGCAAGTTTATCATCATCGAAATTCGAAACCATCGCGTTATAAACTTCGGTGCGCGAAACTTTCGTTTTATACAAAATGTGATCCGCACAAAGCTGATTCAAAATGCTCTCAACTTTGCCATTTCTAAAACGCGTGCTACCTTCGAGCGCAGAATTAAGATTCGCCAACGATGGAATAAACAATTGCGAGTTATTCTCCTGCTTGGCAATGGCCTGCAAGATCAACGTCGCCTTCAAAACACGCTGTTCCAACACATCCGTTGGCTTTTTCAAGACATAATAATCAAGTGTATTACGAACACCTTTTTCGAGATCCTGTTTGCCCTTTTCATAAAAGAAATCCCAGAGCATATCGACGGTCAACAACGGATCATCGCTCAACGGCCCGACATGGTCAATAAACCATTTGAACCCATGAAATTCTTCATTGGCATCGTTTTTAATAAAATCGAACATGCTGCGCTGATTCGCGCGATAAGCCGACGAAATCTGTTTGAGCACAATGGCCGTATAAGGATGGAGCG
>JAZUKH010000017.1:0-10668 GCA_045643185.1 Myxococcota bacterium
GCCCACCCAGTCGATCGCCCACACGCAGCGCGCGCTCAAGGTTGGCGGGCGAACCGTTCGTCAATGCCCCCAGATTCGTGCGTTTAAGCGTCTCACTTGACGCATCGCATTCAAAATAGTGTTCAGAAAACGCAGTGACGGTCAAACAAACACCATTGACGGCGATCGATTCCCCCATTTCAAACGCCTCAAACTCGGCTGAAATGCCCAGGTGTTCGCCATTTGGTTTGGCCATGCGACGAACCAGCGTGCCCGTCGCCTGAATGAGTCCCGTAAACATGTTTAACCCCGCGATGCGTCCTTACGCGTTGGCGTGAGACATGAGCCAGTGAATGACTTCGGAATACCAGACGTACGAATCAGCCGGCGACAAGACCCAGTGACCTTCGTCGTGGAAGTAAAGCAAACGACTCTCGACGCCCATGTATTGCAACGCCGTGAAAAGACCGACACCTTCACTGATGAAACAGCGA
The DNA here is from genome assembly GCA_045643185.1 of Myxococcota bacterium. GTDB lineage: Bacteria > Myxococcota_A > Bradymonadia > UBA4248 > UBA4248 > RGIG464. The sequence continues at coordinate 474 of JAZUKH010000017.1, forward strand.
TAGTCCTTTTCACCCTGCACGACGAGCGTCGGCGTCTTGAAATTCGATACAAAACGATGCGGCGAGTGACGCAAATACGAGTCTGGGCACTCAAAGGGCTTGCCACCGAATTCATGTTCGCTGAACCAAAGTTCGTCTGTGATGTAACCGGCCATTTCGGTATTAAAAATGCCGTCATGGCTTACAAATGCCTTAAAGCGATCCGTATGTCCCATGAGCCAGTTGATCATAAACCCGCCGAAAGACGCGCCAGCTGCGGTCAGACGGTTAGGATCTACACACGGGTACTGCTCGAGAACGTTGTCAACGAAAGTCAGGATGTCATCTGGGCACTCGTCCGACCAACGCCCGCTGATCGCGCGCGTGATCTCGGCGCCATAGCCGGTCGAACCACGAGGATTGCAGAACGCCACCACAGCACCGCGTGACGCAAACATGGCAACGTTCCAACGATAGTGGAAAGAGTCTTCAAACGCACCCTGCGGGCCGCCGTGGATCAACAGAATGAGCGGATATTTCTTGGTCGCATCAAAATTGGGCGGAAGCACGACCCAGCCTTCGAGCATCGTGCCATCTTTAGCTCGATAGGTCAGCGGACGACCACCGTCGATATCGCAATCACGAATGGCCGCGCCAAACTCAGTCAGGCAACGCGTTTTTTCGCTCGACTTGACTTCAGGCCAGGCATATCGCGGCTCAAAGCGTTCCAGATCAAGCAGTTCCACGATTTCCGCAGGCTTGTTGATCGCTTCAGCACGAACCAGAACACGACCGGTCTCCGAAACGTCAAAAGCCATATAGCTATGACCACTCGTCAGCTGAACCAAGCTGTCGTCTTTCAGATCGAGCTCATAAAGGCTGCTGTGCGCAAAGTCTTGTGCCATCAACATGATCTTATTAGGCGCAATGACTTTGTAATCCCCCAGACTGCGCTCAAAGCGCTCGAGGTAGAGACGAGTCATACCGGTCTCGAGGTCATAGACTTTGAGTCGAATGTCATCGGACTCGCTGTTCGTCTCAAGCATCGCGCCGTAGGCGATCTTCGTGTTGCTGATGAAGCGCGGACGACCGTCATTGGCGATGGAATTTGAAATGTTGACGGGCTCACCCACGGCTTCGATGCCGCAGATCTCCTGCAAATAGATCGACTGGTTGGTAGACCGGGCGAGCATGTCATCGGGATTCATAACGTAGACGATGTGTTTGCCATCGGGCGAAATATCAAAGTCATCGTCCGCGCACAACGCGATGGCCGGCACGTCTTTGTCAGCCGGCGTCAGGTCGCGCATTTCGCCCGTGCGAATGTCGACGATGAACAGGTGACGGCGCTTTTCACACCACTCGTCCCAATGACGATAAAAGAGCTTGTCAGCAATACGGGCATTGGCTTTGGGATGAGCCAATCCATAAATATCAGCCAGTGTGGGCGTCCCGGTCTCACTGATCTTCTGAACGCGTTCGCTCTCGAACTGTTCGCGCACAAACACGACGCGCGTTCCATCGCTCGAAAGCGCGATGGGACCGGCACCGCCTTTTCCATGCGTCACACAGCGGGCATCACTGCCATCGGCATTTGCATAATAGACCTGACCGTCAGCCGCAAACACGATATGTTTGCTGTCTCGACTGATGCGAATGCAACTCGCCCCTTTTTCGTGCAACACGACTTCGGTGCGACGACCGGTTTCGCAATCCAAATACGTGTTAATCGTCTTCTGACGATTGTTCTCAAGATCCACGCGCTTACTGATGATCCAAGCGAACTTGCCATCTGAAGAAAGACAAAAATCAGATAGACGTTCGACCTTGAACAAGTCCTCGAGCACTAACGGCCGTGACATCATTCCACCTCGTTTGGTTGAAATAAGGCAAAAAAAAAGCAGCCGTTCAGGCTGCTTTGAAATGGGGCGTACTGGATTCGGACCAGTGACTTCCACCGTGTGAAGATGGCACTCTACCGCTGAGTTAACGCCCCGCGTACAACCAGTTTTTCTGGTCAACGGACGAGCGCGGCTTATAAACAAGTTCGACGTACCTGTCAACAAAAATCGTAATTATTTTTCGCTCGACGTTACGGTTCAATTTGGAGAACCGCGCGCCGAAACGGCGCGCAAATTCTCATCAACAAAGCACAAACCAATAAGGATTACAGCATTTTGCAGGAAATATACTCACCTTTGCAATCATCACTACCACAGCTGTCTTTACATTCATTCGGGTCATCGGTGCACGCGGTCAAGCTGCCGTTGGGCGTTCCCATGTGATAAGCATAGCCACTACAGCAATCACTTCCTTTTAGTTTATTCTTATCAATTCCTTCAGTAGTCACAGCGACTGAAAACAATGTGCCAGTCAAACAGCAACGCCCCAACGAACAAGCTTGAACAGATATTTCATGGGAATTCTTTAAATCACAAGCAGTGTAGTTGCCCAAAATCCCGCACGCGCTATCATCAACCAGATGACTAACTTCTGATTTAAGCGCAAAACATGTATCTTTTTCGTCAGGATAATATTTCTGAATGTCACTTTCAGTCAGACAATATTGATAACTATACCCGTCGACGAGATCAATGGCAAATTGCTTCCATGTTTTATTGGCCAAAATATCGGTTTCTGCATTTTGGCAATCGGGACGATCAGCAAGATAGACATATTTTTTGGCATTCGGATCACAGCATTCCCCTGCTGGCTGTTTAGGAAATATCCCGCCACCATTGGCAACACACACTTTGCCAGCCTTACAGGCATAATTGTCATCAACAACAGCATTGCCGCAAGCGCCACAATTGTTTGCATCATTCGCTAAGTCGAAGCAACCTTCAGCGCCTTCACAGTTTTGCCACCCTTCGGGACAGACACACTCACCGGCTACACAAACTAGGTTGTCCTTACAAATCGCTTGGTCTTCCCAGCTATTATTTTTACACACTCTTGGGCGTTTGCCATCCGCGTCGCAGCTTTTTGCCCCTTCTTGGCAGATTCGGCACTCGCCATCACCAATACAACCGTTTTCACAGGCTGACTGGGGCTTCCAGGCATTCGATTCACACAGCTCTGGCGTTTTGCCATCGCTGCCGCATCGACGCTTACCATCAGTACAAACATTATCGGTCACGGGGTCGTCTGTTTTGTCTTTACACTTGTTGCCTTCGCAGCCGTTCGGACAGTCCTGTCCATCCTTCCATTCACCGTCTACGCACTTCTGAAGCTTCTTGCCGTCAGAAGCGCACTGAGAAGCACCATTCGTACATTTAGTCGTAGTATCGTTGGCTTTACAATCATCACCATCGCAGCCATTAGGACAGTCTTTTTGATATACCCAAGTCTGCCCCACACACAGACTAAGATAGGCTCCAGTTTGTGTTGTCTTACAGCTTATTTCATTATCGGTTGTACACTCAGTTACCACCGGGTCTTCCAGACATCCCAAAGCGAACAGCGCAGTCAAAGTAAGGGCGGAAAGAAAAACCAGTTTGTGTTTCATAAGACACTCCTCCTACGTGAAAACGTACAGGTTAATGATTGAGTCAAAAAAGGCACCCAATTTTTTAAAAAACAGAACAAACTGGTGTACGTATATGTATACATATATATATAGTCAATAAAAATTGTGGCGTTTGGTTAAAAAAAGTTACAGCCCAGCTGAGTGCCCGCGCTTATGACGCGCGGGCAAAAAAGTGGTGGTGAAGGAAGATAGCGCATACCCTCCCGCCCGTCTTGCCTATGGCTTCGACGGACGAGGTCATTCAAATCAGCGCCCCCTCCCAGCCTCGTAAGCGTACGTTAGCTTATGTGCAAAGACATCATGAAACCACCGCGCTTCGAACGCTTCGCGTTCATGCGCTCTCAATTTTCAATTTGGCTGAGTTGAAAAAAAGGTTACGACTCAACCCCGAAAGAGACGACAAAACGACAATCGGGGGCATAAGCCCCCGGTTAAATGAAAACGAGAAAATTAAACGAGGTGCAACCCGCCCCAAGGTTTAGGCGGCTCATCATCGCCATCATCCTCGTCACCCTTGGCATCTTCTTCACATTCATCATCTTCGTCGTCTTCGCTGTCAATGGTGGCCTCACCACGAACGACGGCAGCCTGAAAATCTTTTTTCGCTGCATTCAGGCGATCGAGAATGGCCTGCATGCCTTCAGGAGAAGGAGACGGATTTTCTTCACCAACACTCAGACGTTGGCACATAGCTTCGAGCTCATCAGGGCTCATATCGGGATTGAGCAATCTAAGCGTCGACTCAACGAGTTCCTTATCGGAAGGCGTCTGGATATCGTCGCAGATATCGGCGTATTTACCTTCCTGGTAATCACGGAATACCTGCACAGCTTCCATAGGCGAAATGACGAGTGAGAGCTGTTCGACCGAGAAATTTTCGGCACAAACGTATTTTTCACCAAGGACCTGACTGGAGATCGCGATGACCGCGCCCCAAGGGATATCGCAAAAATGGTTGACACCGCCGAACGAAAGACTAGCGCGCACGCCGCGCGCATCGACCTGAAAATCATCAATGCCAAAACGATAACTGAAATTCAGACGCAAAATCGGTTCACTGCGGAACTGAGCAGGGACTTTGACACCAAGCAGGCCGGGGATCAGGTGAACCATCGCGACACCGGCGTCCAAAAGTCTTTCCATAATGGGGTAATAATCTTCGACAGATTTGACTAGATTAAAGCTCATATTTTACCTCTAGGTTGGGCGCCGAATGGCGGTAAAAAAAGCGGCCAGAGAACTGGCCGCACCATACAAAATAATTATACGTTAATCGTAAACGAATTAGTTATTGCCAATCGCAGCTTTAGCAGCGGCGGCCGCAGCAGCGGGATCTTTAGCGGCGGCGTTCAACGCGGCTTTAGCAGCTTCGGGATCTTTGGCAGCGGCGTCAATGGCTTTGGCAGCGGCAGCCTGAGCAGCCACAGGATCTTTCGCCGCCGCATCGATGACATCATTCACAGCGGCTTTGGCTTCGGCACCGTCTTTGACAGCAGCGTCAATGGCTTTATCAGCAGCGTCTTTGGCCGCCTGAGCATCTTTAGCCACGTCGTTGATGGCACCGTTCACGGCATCTTTAGCAGCTTCGGTATCTTTGACAGCCGCGTCGACTGCGTTGTCGATGGCAGCTTTGGCATCGGCGGGCACAGCAGCACCGTCAGCTGCAGGCGCAGCGGCACCGTCAGCTGCAGGCGCAGCGGCACCGTCAGCTGCAGGCGCAGCGGCACCGTCAGCAGCAGCGCCACCAGCGGCAGGAGCAGCAGCATTCGGAGCCATGACGCCCATGATTTTCTGGAGCGTTGCATCGATTTCAGCACGTTCGGGCGAGTTTTCGCATTTGGAATAGGAACGAAGTTCGAGCATGACGCCCATCATACGGGCTTTGTTCTTTTCGTTAACGCTGGCTTTCACATCGTCCGGCAACGTCGTCAGGATCTTGCCACCTTCAAGTTTGCTTTTGGTTTCATCGTTGTCGAGCTTTTTGAGTTCAGCAAGCACGTCTGCGCAATTTTCTTTTTTACCGGCAACCGCAATGTCATGAAGGACTAGAAAAACGCCATCGGCAGCGGCATCCACTTCGGGCGGAATAGGCGCCATCGGAGCAGGCGGAACAGCTGCAGCATCGGCAACAGGCGGAACAGCAGCGGCATCAGCAGCAGGCGCTGCGGCATCGGCAGCAGGCGCTGCGGCATCAGCAGCGGGCGCGGCGGCAGCGGCATCAGCAGCAGGTGCTGCGGCATCGGCGGCAGGCGCAGGCGCAACTTCTTCTTTCTTGCAGCCCACAAAAGCCGCACTCACCAAAAGTGCGGAAACCAAAATCAAAACGACACGTTTAAACATAACTTTCTCCTCATAAAACAATGGTCCGAACACAAACCACTGGGTTGTTTATCGAAAAATTCCCCCTAAAACTTACCGGCTTATCGACCTTATACGAAAAAATAGCAAGCAGGAATGCCTTATTTCCAATTTACACCATTACGGCTCAGGCGAGGGTAGGCAAAATCATATATTTCAGCCGTAGCGAAGCCGAAGGCGAGCAGGCTGAGATCGATGAGCGGACGCGAGTTGTTCGAAACCCAAGTGTAGCAACGTAACGGAGTACGTCGTCGCGTCCGCCGAATCCAAACGAAGTTTGCGTTGATTTATCTTATCTGTTCCTGAAGCGGCCGTGTGGCTTGTTTGAGCAAAGCGAGTTCCACACGGCCGACAATAAAAGCGCCTGGGCCTGCTCAAAATGAAAGGTTCAAGAATAAACGCAAAACCTAAAACGAATTGTGATCCCCGGTTTGATTATTTCACAACAATATTCAACGGCGCGGCGCGCAACTGTGTCGCACGCAAAGCCACCTGTCGATATAACTCGCCTATGGCTTCACAAGTTGAGCTTTTTGAACCAGCTTCTTTAGAATACTCGGCCACTTTTTGAATAATGTCGTCACTGACCTCATATCTGTCCACGTGAGCCACGATGTTAGCAGCGTCCTCGCGAAGTTCAGGCGCAATGTTATCGATCGCACGCATAATGTGTTCGCAATCATCCTGACGCGTCGCACTGGCGACTTCGCTAGTAAACACAACAAGCCGCTCAAGTTCAGGCAGAACAGGCACTTCCTCAACAACCTGAGCTTGTGCCGAATGACTGATGGAAAGACAACAGACCAACAAAAGTGATGCGAAAAGAACTCGTTTCATGGCATTCCTTCGTCAAATTTCACAGAATTGAACCATGAATGAGTATACAAAAAAAGGGCGACTTTCGTCGCCCTTTTTTAAAAAATCTACGCTTTATCGCCTAAATTATTCAGCAGCGGGAGCGTCGGCAGCGGGAGCGTCAGCAGCGGGAGCAGCATCAGCAGCAGCGGCATCAGCGTCAGCGGCAGGAGCAGCTGCGTCAGCGGCAGGGGCAGCTGCGTCAGCGGCAGGGGCAGCAGCGTCAGCGGCAGGAGCAGCAGCGTCAGCAGCTTTGGCTGCGTCATCGGCTTTAGCAGCGTCATCAGCTTTGGCAGCATCATCGGCTTTGGCAGCATCGGCGGCAGGAGCTGCAGCATCGGCAGCGGCATCAGCAGCAGGAGCAGCAGCATCTTTATTGCAGGCAACAAAGCCCATCATGCAAACCATGAGAACAGCGGCGATAAGAAAACGAATATTCATAACTCTAAACTCCTTTACCAAATTTGGTTTTTTAGACTCACATCCATGTGCGGAAAGAAATCTTATCATGCAAATACGTCCAAACAACTATGACGCAAGTTTGACGCATGACATAAGCGGGCTTTTATGCTTTTGAAAATGTATTGGCAATAAAAAAACGTCGAACCCTCACCTTTTATTCCCAAAAAAAACTGCTAGTTTGCGAATATCGCATTTTGAGAGCCGCCGAACGACCGTCCGCAAGTGCTCATATCGTTATTCTATAAGGCATTGCCGTCAACCAGCCATCCTCTTCCAAGAACGACGTTACCATCATAAAAGACGAGTGTCTGGCCGGGCGTAGCGGCGTGAACAGGTTCATCGAACGTCATGCGGATGCGATCACCAAGCTTTTCGAGCGTCCCCATCACGGCCTGATGGCGATAACGGATCTGTGCGCTGCAACGCGTCGGCACGCTGTCGACGTTCCAAAACACGTCTGCCGCCTCAACGACGCGCGTGTCGAGCGTGCGGCCATTCGTGGTCACATCCACATTGTCGGGACCGACATGCGACACCCAGACCGGACGCGCGGGCGCCAGGTTACCCAAACCGTGACGCTGACCGACCGTGTAGCGGTGAAGCCCTTCGTGCTGACCCGCCAGTTTGCCATCCACTACAAAACGCCCTAGATGCACCGGCATTCGGAAGATGTCCCAAAGCGTTTCGGCAAAGGTCTGCCCCGGACGAGTGATGCAGACATTCTGACTGTCCGCCGCCTTGGCTGAAGGAAGCGCGTAGTGTTCGGCCAAGGCTCGAACCTGCGTCTTTTCATAACCACCCAGTGGAAACATCACGTGTTCCAGAATCGACGAGGGCAATCCTGAAAGAAAATAGCTCTGGTCTTTACGAACATCCGCACCACGCGCAATACATTTTTTACCGGCATAGTCGACGATCTGCGCATAATGACCTGTTGCCATGTGCGTACAACCAAGTTCAAGACAAAACGGAACCAAGCGACCAAACTTGATCCACTCGTTGCAGCGCACACAGGGACTCGGCGTGCGCGCCCGAGCGTACTCATCGCACGCGTATTTCAAGATCAGACGCTTAAAATCAGCCGACACGTCACAAACATGGTGTTCAATGCCCAAAAATGACGCCGTCTGGCGCGCCTTCTCCACAGCCGAATCGCCAGCGCACACGTTCGAACCTTCCTGATCGTCCTGGACTTTCAGCGTCACCGCGATGACTTCGTAGCCCTGATCCCGCAAAAGAAGTGCCGCAAGCGAACTATCGACGCCGCCACTCAACGCAACCCCGATCTTTGTCATGAACGAGTCTCCTTTTCTAACCAAAGCGGCCGTTGGCCGCAAGCGCCGAAGGCGCACAAAAAAGCGAGCCGTATTGCCGGGACGAAGTCACGGTCAATAGGCTCGCTCGCCCGAAGAATGCCGCAACGCGGCATCGAAGGGCGCCCCCCAAAAAATAAAAAAATTAAATGATGTATGACAGGAAATACGGCAATTGAACGCGCCACCAAGGCCAATCGTGGTTCACATCCGAACCCCAGAAATCACACCAGGCTGGGATGCCTTTCGCTTCGAAGACCGCTTTGAGTGCCGACGTGTCGCGGACCATTTCGTCTTCCCACGCGCCCTGACCGCAGCACGCAATGATCTGTCCCTGACGATAGCGTTCGAGAAACCACGGATCCTCGCAATTCGGCAGGTAACAAAGCGGCGCATTGAAGTAAACATTGTCGTCGATGTAATCGCCCATGAAATAATTGAGGCTGTAAAGACCGCTCAACGCAATGACGCCCGTAAAACAGTCCGGATGACGAAGATAGAAATTCATGGCGTGATAAGCGCCCATGCTGCATCCCGTCACAATGATATCATCACGACCGCAGCGTTCTTTGATGAACGGCACGACTTCGTGGATCACGTAGGCATCGTAGTCGTTATGGCGATTCGCGCGATCCCAGGGGGCGGCGTCATAGTTCATCCATGACTCGCTGTCTGCGCTCCCGATCGTAATGATCATCAGACGTCCTTCATCCACAAAGCCGCGAACGGCATCGACCATGCCGAAGCCCTCAAATTCCGTGAATGAACCACCACTCGACGGAAATACCAGCATGGGACGCCCAGAATGACCATACACGTGAAGCGGCATCTCATGCCAGAGATGATCACTGTACCAGTTGTAATACTCTTTATTCATGAATTCCTCCTAACTTGCGTGTGTCGCCGAGCAAGCCATCGGCAATGGATGTCTCCAAATACCATAAGCGCCCACATGTATGCAAGCAATCTCTTACATTATTATATAGATCATCGCAGGCCCCGAACTGAGCGAAACGAAACGAATCAAAATTTATCGTGAGACGCCAAATTGCGTTTTGATCACGGATCGAATCGCTACATCAAAACGACGCGATTTTTGCACGTCACTACACTATTTTGAAAAAAACGAGTAAACTAGACGGTCTCATTTTTGAGGCGTCAAGGACGTTTTTTGCCCCAAACTCAGCGGGCACACAGAATGGATTTTTACGGGACAGGCAAAACGAATGGAAGACCGAGATTGGATGCACATGGCGTTAACGGAAGCTGCAAAAGCGGACTGGTATGCCCATCCCAACCCGATGGTCGGCGCCGTCATCGTGAAAGACGACGTCATGCTCGGGTGCGGCTACCATCACGGAGCAGGCAACCCGCACGCAGAAGTGGAAGCCCTGCAGGATGCACAGCGACGTGGTTTTGACGTCAAAGACGCGACGATCTATGTCACGCTGGAACCCTGTAACCATTTTGGCCGAACGCCGCCATGCACCGAAGCGCTGATCCGGGCCGGCATACGTCGCGCCGTGATCGGTTCGGTCGACACCGACGTCCGCGTTCGAGGCGCCGGCATACAACGCTTGCAGGAAGCCGGCATCGAGTGTGTCGTGGGATGCCTTGAAACCGAGCTCAAAGCGCTCAACGCCGCCTTTTTTAAACGCACCTCAACGGGCATGCCCTTCGTCACGGCCAAATGGGCTAT
>JAZUKH010000018.1:0-9421 GCA_045643185.1 Myxococcota bacterium
TTCTCGTTCGTTTAAAGTAAAATGGGTAAATGATCGCATCAAACCTCCGTATGAGTAGCTGTTCAAATCATCATACACCGGATTGATGCGGTCTTTCTTCATTTTATGCATTTGAAACGATAATCTGCCGACTTCCCCCTCCTTAATCTATTTGCCGGATTTGTGTGAAATTTCATGGATTTGTATAGAAATTCACATCATTCGGCAGTAAAATCTTATGGTTAAACTGTTTCGCGCCATGTCAAATGGCTACGAATTCTATATTTTGCTGCAAAAACAGCGAGGAGACGTTGATGAAAAAGACGTTATTTGTGGCGTTTGCTACCTTGACCTGTTTTGGCATGACGGCCTGTGAAGATAACGAAATGCAGTGTCTGGCAGGTTGTGACAATCCCTGGTTCGAATACAGTTCGGGGGATGACAGCACGAATGTTGAGGACGATATTGAGGCTCAGAAGCCGTCGGGCCCGAAGATCGTCGACATCGAGGAAGGTGGCGATGCGTCTGAACCGACGACGGATTCAAGCGATGACCAGTACAACTGTAATAATGCCTGTCATGAAGACGAGATCTGTCTGAACGGTGAATGCCTGCCGCAGTGCCCTGAAGGCAAGATGCTGTGCGGGGCTATCTGCATCAACCTGGGAATGCTCGGGCTTAAAGACTGCACGACGTGCGCCGACGACTACTGTGATATCGATAACAACATTTTGACAGGATGCGAAGCCTACGTGAAGGGCAGTGATGCCAACAACTGCGGTGCTTGCGGACAAAAGTGCAACGCTGACCAGGCCTGCGTCGAGGGCTTGTGCACGAACATTTGCCCTGATGGCACACAACTTTGTGGCGAATCCTGCCTCAACCTCGTCGCGTTGAACATGGAAGATTGCTCGTCGTGCAGCAACGGCTTTTGCAACGCCAATGGCAGCTGGGCAGACGGCTGCGAGCTCAACGCAAAAGCGAATGATGTCAATAACTGCGGCGCTTGTGGCAAAAAATGTGGTGGCAACCAGACCTGCGAAGCCGGTGTCTGCACGGATATCCCCGTCGTCGAAGAAAAAGGCACTCGTCATCTCGTGCTCGTCGGGGGGGATACGCTCAACGTACGAAAAGGTCCCGGCACGTCTTACAGTAAGATCGGTCAGCTCGCGACTTACGAATATGTTCAGGTCTTTGAGACGAAAGATGGGTGGCAGCGCATCAAATACGATGGTCAGGAAGCCTGGATCTCCGCCAACTACACCATGGATGCCGGCGACCAGTACGAAGGTCGAAAAGCCATTGACCTCGCTGAGACCTACCTTTACTCCAGTTCAAAGAAGTTGTGCACCTTCGACTTCCTGACGCACGATCCGCACATCAACAATTTTACGGATTTGAGCATCTACAAGAGCGATTATTGCTACGGCTACAACGACAACTGCGCGAACTTCGTCACGGCGACGCTCAAAACGGTTGGTTTGATCAAGAAAAACTTCATCGCCGTGTCGCAGATCAAGTCGTATTGCAATGCCGGTACGGAAGGCTATCGTCAGGTCACGAGCTTCTCGAAGGCCAAACCGGGCGACATTTGGATCAATAGCTCGGGTGGACATACTGAACTCGTCATGGGCTACCATGATGGGGCGCTCATTCTTATTGGTTCCAATAACTTTGGCTCGGGGGCCGGCACCAATAACTGCCAGAAATCACCATGTGATCGTGCGAGCGCGTATCAGCGCGTTAGCTATTCAAGTTCTACCACGGGGTATCTCTGTTCCCGTCAATAAAATCCGATCTGACGCACGCGCCCCAAGCTTGGGGCGCGTTTTGTTTGGGTGCGTGATTGCATTAGGCGTTCACGATGCGTGTGATCTCGATTTTGTCGTTGATCTCAACGACGGCTTTGAGGGTCGGGTCATCGCCTTCCTGGACGCGATAAACGCCTTGTTCGTAGCGTTTGAAGTCGACGAACTGTCCTTGCATGAGTCGTTGAACTTGTTTTGTGGACAAAGTCAGGGCGGGCAGATGGGCGAGTGCGGATTCGCAGGGGAGTACGAAAGGGTCGAGTTCTGTGGCTGCGAGGAGCTCAGCGAGCGGCGTGGCCTGGGCAATGTCGAAGCGACAGGACTGGATGCGGCGTAGTGAGCACATGTGAGCGTGACAACCGAGAGTTTCGCCGAGGTCGCGTGCGATCGAGCGAATGTAGGTGCCGCCGCTGCAAGCGATGTCGAGTCCGAGGATGGGCGAGTTGGGCAGGTCGCATGCGGTGAGTTTATTGAGGTAGATCGTGGCCTCGCGTGCGGGCAGGGCGAGGTCTTTACCAGCACGGGCGAGGTCGTAGGCGCGCTTGCCTTGAACATGGATGGCCGAGAAATTTGGTGGAATTTGTTGAATGTGACCGCGCTGGGTATCGAGGGCGCGCTCGACGTCGTCGCGTGTCACATGTTCCCATGGTGCGGTCTCGATGACTTCACCAGTCGCGTCGTCGGTCGTCGTGCGTTCACCAAGATGAAATTGCGCCAGATAGCGCTTGTCGCTGCCAAGAAAAAAGCGGAGCAGCTTGGTCGCCTGACCGACGGCAGCGACGAGAAGGCCGCTGGCTTCCGGATCCAGGGTGCCGCCGTGACCGACTTTGTAGCCTTGACGGCCGAGGCTGAAGTGCTTGTCAATCTGGTGAAGGACGTTAAACGAGGTAACGCCGGTGGGCTTATCGATGAGTAAAAATCCGTGTTTCATGGAATGTGTTGGGCGTAAAAGCGGGTTAGATAGTTGGCACCGCTGGCTTGTGTGCGCGTCACCAGGCGAGACCAGAAGTTCGTTCAGCTAAAAAACCGGACGAAACGAAAAAATCGGTGGCGTGTATAGCACGAAATGCGCGCAGAGCGTGTGGTCGTGTGCTCATTTCGAAAGCTTTGTTGAGGTTTTGAGCGCAAATCGTTGCGAAGATGGTGGCATAAGGGTAAAATGGAGTGCCGTTTTTTGCGGCCTGAAGCAGTTTTTAGACGGCGTTCGCGCGGGGTGGTTTTACCCTTGTGAAGTCGCGGGATGCCTTGAACGAGTATAGGAATCGAGATTTGGATAAGTATTTGCGAACAATAGCTTTTGTGATGGCAGCAGGTCTGGTCATGCCGGTTTCGGCGTTTGCTCAGGACGCAGTCGGGTCATCCGACACGGCGTCGTCTGAAACTGCTGAAGCAGCGCCCGTCGTTGAAAATGCCGAAGTCGCGACGAATGAGACGTCTGCCGACGAAAACGCGATGTCTGCTGATGAAAACGCGGCGCCTGCACCTGTCGAAACGAGCGCTGAACCTGAAGTGAATATGCAGCAACAGGTTCAATCAAGTCAGAACAGCAAGGCTGCACGTAAGGAAGCCATGCGTCAGCTGTCTCAGGCCTATCCCGAAAGCGACGAAGGCGTGCCCACGCTTGTTTCGTCTCAGCCTGCGCCGGCAGCGACGACGGCGACGGCGCAATACATTCCGCCCTCGTTCAAAACGACGGAACGCATGCCTCGCTTCGAACATCACGGTGTGTTTCGCACGCGTCTCAATTATTTTGGCAACTACGATTTGGGCACCTTTGGCACGTCGCCGGTGGGTGTGCCCATCAACTCGAAGGATCGCGGCGCCAATGCTCAGGACGCCAGCGTTCAGCGGGATACAGACGCCCACCTCGGCGCAAACCTGCGTTTTCGCTATCAGCCGACGATCCACATCACGGAGTCTGTTCGCATTGCCGGTACGTTTGACGTGCTCGACAACCTTGTCATGGGCACGACGCCGAACGGTCTGCGCGAAAATTGGGGTGCCAACGAGTTCTTCTCGTTCAATGGTGCTACGCCCGTTAATGGCGATTCGATGCTGGCGAACGCGTTGACCGTCAAAGCCCTCTATGGCGAAGCTGATACGATCCTCGGTACTTTCCGCGCCGGCCGCGTGCCTACGCATTGGGGCTTGGGGCTCGTCTATAACGACGGCGGTGTTTACAAGCGTGAACAGCAGATCACCGAAGGTCATGGCTGGAAATGCCTCGATTGTGACTCGTCCGATGCCATCGACAAAGTCGAATGGCGAATCCGCGATCCGTTCTTCGATGTTCTCTACCTGCAGTTCTCGTGGGACTTCGTCAATTCGGGCATCGCAAGCTACGCCACGCTCCAAAACGACTCGTTCGGACAGGCGTTTGATCTTAACGAATCCGATGACGTGATGCAGTTTACGATCTCGGTCTTCGATCGCCCAATCACGCAGCAGGAAGTCGACGAGCGCTATCGCAATATGTTTGAAACGCGCAAATGGGTCGCTGACTGGGGCGCTTTTTATTCGTATCGTAAGCAGGAACAAGCGCCGGATGTCAACTCGGCTGCAAACGTGCCGACCGAAGGCGCGTCGTCAACCTACGAACTCTACGAAAAAGGCGCTGAAGCCCACGTCTTTGACTTGTGGGGACGCTTCTTCATTCCTCTCGAACATGAGCTGATGCTTCGACTTGAAGCCGAGTTCGTCGGCGTCGTCGGTAGCGTTGAACTCGATAACAACGCTGATGGCGACGAACGCGACATTTTGCAGTTCGGTGGCGGTCTCGAAGCTGAGATCTGGTGGCGTGACCTCATCACCGGTGTCAAAACCGGCGCCGTGTGGTCTGATCACATGAAATACAGCGGTCATAGCTTGATCGAAAACTCTGATGAGGTCGTTATGGGCTCTCTCATGCGTTTCGACCCCAACTATCGCGTCGACGAGATCATGTTCCATGAACTCATGGGCGGTATCAACAACGCTTGGTACTTCAATATCTATGGCGAATACAAATTCCCACTCGAACTCTCACAGATGACGATGGCACTCGGCGCACGTCTCGATATCATGACCGCGTTCGCACTCAACGTCGATGCTACGCCTGGTCAAAGCCCCTGGTATGGCACCGAGTTTGACCTCAAACTCTTCTATGAAGAATCCGATCGCTTCCGCTTTGAGATCGGGGCCGGCGTTTTCGCCCCTGGTCTGGCTTGGGGACGCATTGCTGGTGGTTCCTACCCGACTTTGCCTGCCTCTAACGTCTATGATAACTCTGACGAACATGATCCCGGCGTCGCTTGGAACGTGCTCGCCAATCTCTACTTCATGTTTTAATAGTTTCTCCTCAACGTCATGGGCGTTTGGGGAGACATAATGTTGGAAACTCAGCCGCACGATGTGCGGTTCCTCGTCAAAGCCCTAAGTCGGCTAAAGCGATGTTTCACCATGCTTAAACGAATTATTTTGTTGATGCTTTGCGCTTTGCTCATGTGCACGGCGTGTTCAAAAGATAAAGATAAAGATAAATCGGCCAAGTCGAATGCCGCAACGGCATCCAGAACCGTCGATCTCGGCGAAAATGACGATAGTGCCGACGAACCCGGTGACAAAAATGTTCGTCCCCGTCGTGATCGCGCACGCGACGATCGTAAACCCGGGCGTTTTCATCCCCGTAAAGATGCTGGCGCTGAAGACGCACTTCCCCCCGAAGAGGTCGCGCGCCGAAATATGGCTGCCGGAATGAACGAGGATGGCTCCAGCAAACGCGGTAAACCCGCTGAAGAACTCCTCGCTGAAGAAAAAGCCGGACAAGGCATGAAAGGACATGTTCCTAACCGCGCGAAAGACGAAAATACGGCAGAAGACGAACAGGCTAACGAAAATGCCGGTGCCGCGCCCAATGCTGACGCCGGTTCGGATGCCGTCGCTGAAAATGCCGAAACGAACGAAAAAGCTCAAGATGGTTTCGATTTCGCCGAAGAGGCTAACGCTGACGCCGGTTCGGATGCCGAAAAAGCTAAGGATGAACCCATCACGGAACGCATCGTTCAAAAACGTAAAGGCCTCAACATCGATAACGTCATCAGTATCAAAGAGATCCGCGAACAGACCGGTTATGCCGGCGCACTGTCGCAGACTGATCTGCCCGGACAGCCCGAAGATACGCGCTATAACGTGATTCGCTTGTCGACTGACAAAGACTCTGAACTCGGCTTCACCGTTCAGGTTTGGAAACCTGGTAACGAGTCCGCCGCGTCCAGAAAATTCGACGATATGTTCAAACAGTCCTTCGGCGGCGAAAAAGTCAAAGACGTTGCGACCGACGCCTTCGTGGCGTCCCATCACAACTTGAACGAACTCGCCTTCTTCGACAAAGGCCGACGCGCCGTCGTCCTACTCTCCTGCTCCGATTCCGTCTGCAAAAAGGATTCACTCAAAGGTATCGCAGGCGTCGTGCAAAGAAGACTCTAAAAATTCTCGTGCCGTTGTGCAGGCGCGCCAAGAGAGATGTGTCGTGATGCGTCCCTGTTGGCGCGTTTTTTGTCGCTCAAAATACTTTTTAAGATTAGAATACCGTCCGTTTCATGCGCGTATGCGCTTCAATCACCCACTTTATAAGGAGAATGTCCCATGTCCTGTTGTAAATGTCATTGCGCTGATGGTCTCGCGAAGTCCGATTGCATCGATCCCCGTACTTTGGGCATCAAAGATGTCGATCATGTGACCGGCAAAGACCTCGCCGGCATCATCGATCACACCTATCTTAAACCGGATGCCAGCCGCGAACAGATCGAAAAACTTTGCGCCGAAGCGCGTGAATATCACTTCGCAAGCGTTTGCGTGAACACGACCATGGTCCATCTCGCTGCTGAACTCCTCAAAGATTCCGGCGTCAACGTTTGCGCCGTCATCGGCTTCCCTCTCGGTGCCTGCACGACGGCCTCCAAATGCTATGAAGCTCAGGAAGCGGTACGCTGCGGTGCTGTCGAAGTCGACATGGTCATCAATGTTGGCGCCCTCAAGAGCAAAGACTATGCGCTCGTCGAATATGACATCCGAAAAGTCGTCGAAAGCGTCGAAGGCACGCTCGTCAAAGTCATCATCGAAACCTGCTTCCTCACCGACGAAGAAAAAGTCATTGCCTGCGCGCTCTCTAAAGCCGCTGGCGCTCACTTCGTCAAAACAAGCACCGGTTTCGCTAAAGTCGGTGACAAGAGCGGCGCGACCGTCGAAGATATCGCTCTGATGCGTCGCGTGGTCGGCGCCGAAGTCGGTGTCAAAGCCTCTGGCGGTATCCGTGATACCGAAACCGCGATCGCTATGGTTAAAGCCGGCGCCACTCGTCTCGGCGTCTCCGCTGGTATCGCCATCGTGAATGGCGCAAAATCCGATTCCGATTACTAATCCGTCTCTTTCAATGAGGGAGGGGAATGTCTCCCCCTACGCGGCTATTTCGCATGTTATGCGAAATACGCCGCTACCCCTTCGCCTGGCAGGGCCTTGAACTGTGTTGATCGCTGACTCAACCCATGATGCTCGACCTTGACGCGGCAAATGACAATCGTATAAGCCCGATTTTTCGACGCTGTGATGGCGCCCAAAACGAGGCGAATATTCACATGGTGCGAACATCTCCTTAATTTTTTTTGGTGCAAGGGCGAATGGTTCGCCTGACCTGGTACCGGCTTGGTTAAGCCCCTCACTTCGAAGCTTGAATATGATCCCACAACATCATTATGTTTCCTGCGTTGGTTGCGGCACGCGTGTACACGCTTATGATACCGCGACGTTTAGTTGTCCGAACCGCGATGATCTGCCTGAGATCAACCATGTCTTACAAAAAAAGCACATGATCACCCGCGACCTTTGGCAGCGTGCGACGATCGAAGATTCCAGGAATCCGTTCGTTCGCTACCGACACCGTCTTTTGGGGTATCACCGAACGCTGAATTCGGGACATAGCGATATCGATTACCTCGAACGCATTCACCAGTTGGATGGCGCTTTGATGGCGATCGACGGCCGCACGTTTAGCGAGACCCCGATGTCGGTCGAGCGCGAATTGGCCGATGCCGTGGGCCTCTCGCCCTCGCAGAATCTCTATGTCAAAGATGAAACGAATAACGTGGCCGGTTCGCACAAAGCGCGTCACCTGTTTGGCATCTTGATGAACTTGTCAAACGACAGTCTCAAACGCCCGTTTGCAATCGCTAGCTGCGGTAATGCCGCATTGGCCGCTGCCGTCGTGTCGAAAGCGGCTGGTTGCCGTCTCGAAGTCTATATCCCGACCGATGCAGAAGCTTCCGTCGTCGAAAAATTAAAAGCCCTCGGCGCGAATTTGCACATTTGTGAACGCGTGGAAGGCGAACTAGGTGATCCGTGTTACCTCCGCTCGCTCGACGCGGTGCGCGATGGTGCCATCCCGTTCACGTGTCAGGGACCCGATAATGGGTTGACGATCGAAGGTGGCTCGACCCTCGCTTACGAACTCTTCGACTGGTGGAAAGCAAATCGCTATGACTGCCACCACATGTTCGTTCAGGTCGGCGGCGGCGCGCTCGCGTCCAGTTCCGCTCAGGCACTCGCCGATGTGATGCGCTTTGACCCGCTCAATACGCTGCCGCGCTTCCATACGCTTCAGACGCGTGGGGCCTTCCCGCTCGCGCGCGCTTACGACCGTATCGTGCGCCTCATCGCAGCGCGTCTCAAAGGACAGACTTTGCCCGAGCTCAACCCCTTCGTCGATGATATGGCTCCTGAAGAACGCGCGATCAAACATAGCGAAAAAGGTGTCATGGATTTGCTGACCATGGCTGATTGCATCCGCTCCGCTTGGGATTCCACTGAAGTGCAGTCCGTCATTCGTATCGCCGCAAATAAGAAAAATACTTTCATGTGGCCTTGGGAAAGCACGCCTCACTCTGTGGCTCACGGTATCCTCGATGATGAGACTTACGACTGGTTCGCCATCGTTTCCACCATGCTTCGCACCGGTGGTATTCCCCTCATCGCTGATGAAGATCACCTCAACAAAGCACATGACCTGGCCTATCAGTGCACCTCGATTCGTCCCTCCGCGACCGGTTCCGCAGGACTCGCTGGACTTATGCTCATGAAAGAAGCGAACGCAATTCCTGATTACGAAAACGTTCAGCTCTATTTCACCGGTATTGAACGCTAATACCAAATATTACTATTCAGCCGGCTGACACAAAAAAAAGGCGTGGGCGGGCGGTAGAGACGTGCGGACAGCGCGTCTCACCGCCCAACTGCGCGTCGTAGGTTCAGGTCTGCTCAAAAACAAATTGCTACTGTTGGTACAGCGCTACTTTTTTGCGAAGTAAGATGTGGATCGGTGAGATTTAACCCAAAAACGAAAAAATTAAAAAAAAAATGTTGACTACTTAGACCTACACGCGTATAAGCCGCCCCTCGTCAACGGGAACAAAACCCGATGACACGATGAAAACCGAATAAGAGAAAGAAACGTAAAAGCAATCGAAAGATTGCAGCAGAAGTGCGAGCCAATATTATCCTGCCTTTTGAGGCAGCCGCGTAGCATGCTACGCGGCGACATGGATATTCTATTATTTCTTATCATCGGCATTTGCCGATGGATATATACAAGATCAAACTGGAGA
>JAZUKH010000019.1:0-37311 GCA_045643185.1 Myxococcota bacterium
CTAAATCCTAAATCCTAAATCCTAAATCCTAAATCCTAAATCCTAAATCCTAAATCCTAAATCCTAAATCCTAAATCCTAAATCCTAAATCCTAGCTCCTAAATCCTAAATCCTATCTCCTAAATCCTAAATCCTAGCTCCTAAATCCTAAATCCTAGCTCCTAAATCCTAACACTCCCTGTTTGCCCTCGGTCTTAAGCTCGTTAAACTTGCGCATGATATCATCCCACGACGTGACGAGCGTGTTGTAGCCGATCGCCAGATTGGCGCGATTACTTCGTTCGCACATCGTATAAAGGCGGTACGATAGTTCTTTGCACTTGGACAGATTGGATATGTTGTTCAATCTGCCGACGAGTTCGACGCAGCCTGAAACGCCGTCATTCATGATGGCGCGCACAAACTGATGCGTCAGTGACCACACGCACGAGATGTAATCCTTATCAAATGCGGGCAATTCGTCGAGTGGCAGCAGGTGAATGACGCCTTTTTCGGAATGGATCGCGCCCAAATTGGCAACGCGTTCGACCGACGTATTGCGTGCATTGGCGAGCGTGTTGGCTTCGCCGAATTTCATGTCGTTAAAGGCGTATTGTTCAAATACGGTCAGGCAGAAGCGCGTTTCGGCATCGAGATTCTGATCCTGTTCGTTGAAGACTTTGTCGATCTCTTTATTGATGAGTTCGAGCGCTTCGCGAATCGTCACAGGCGAATCATCCGCTTTGAGCACCTCGCTGTAACGCGAATAAACCGCCATGCCTGGCCCAATCGCCGATTGCGCCAGATCGACCGGCGCAATGCTGCTAGTCTGCATCTTTTCGAGCGCCGGTCGCAGTTCGCGGCTCAACGCTTTTTGGAAATCGCGCCAGCTGCACGCCGGCGCATTCGCTTCGCGCTTGCGACAGACGAGAACGATGGAAGAGGCGAGTGCATTCATTTCACCTTTTAAAGCTGTTGTTAATTCTGTATCCATCGGCCAGGTGCCTGTTATTACAAACCCAGCACGAATAATGGCGCTGAGCATCGTCTCCCAACCCGTTGATGATGTCGACTTGCTGTCTTTCGATTCTTTGGTGTCGCTCTGTTTATAGGCGTAATATACCGTGATGGGCACGTCTTCGCGGCTGTATTGATAAAGTTGTTCACAGGTGTGAAACATGCCATCTTCAAAAAATGCTTTTGCTTTTTCTTTGCTGCCCTCGAAACGATAAGGCGTTGCAACAAGCTCTTCAGCCTTTGGCACGAGCATCGTTCTAAAAATATCGGGATAGAATTTGCGCAGACTGCGGCGCATCCATACATAAAAAAAGTCACTCAGATCTGCATAACCGATATTATCATAATAGGGGGGATCGGTTGAAATCATGATATTGCGCAATCCACAATCCGTTTGAGCATTGATATTATTACAATTGCAATATTTAGTTTGTGTAAAATTTGAGATATCCCCAACAATGCATGTTACCATATTTGAGAAACTTCCACTGGAATTACCTATTGGATTTGCTTCTGCATAATCCCAGGTCATCGGTATTGCTTGGCGTCGCATTGTATTTGCAATGCAATCTCTAGTTATATGCCATATGCATATTGTAGAATTATAATCTGCAACTTTATCGACAGCAAACGCTAAATAAGTGACAACAGCTTTTGCGTATTCGTCGATATAATTTTTAATTATACTATTGACACAAACGGGTGTCTTGATTGATTGATTGATTGATTGATTGATTGAAGCGTTTTATATTATGCGAGTCAAGCAATTTTTTATATTTTTGATCTAAATCTAAATCTTCACAATCTAAATCTTCGTGCGCAATACCGAGAGCATCGGCAATATCTCCGCGCACTTTTTCATAAGCTTCACCGACGAGATCGCTAAACGTCGTCAACGCCGTAAGCTGACGTGGCGTGAAGAGGTCGGAGTAGTCATACATACCATATAGTTGAGCTCGAATATCTCTTGGATTAATTGCAATTGTGCCTGTTGGATAAGATTCTGGCTTCTGAATATTAGCAATATCTATTTGAAACTGATTTGGTTCAATATACAATCTTCCTGAAGTGCCTTCTGCAACGATTGCCATTAATTCAGACTTCATTTTTTGCTGAACGGCTTGTTCTTTAATATAATTTGCGTCACATGTTTGACCACAAACAATACATTTAAAATTAACACCTCTTGATGTTTTACCAGGTTTTAAACCTTCTTTTGAACTGATATGGTATAATATTCTATGATTCACAATTTCAGGATTTACCCAAGCTTCTTTTCCTTTCTTTTTAGATAATTCAAATGAACTTGCCAGCGGCATTTGGCATCCGCAATTGGGGTTAGGGCATTTAACAGTGCGCGCCCAGATCCAGGCAATGACGGTAGCTTCGGAACCATCGGGTAACGTAGCTTTGGGGTAAAGGTGCCCGATGCGCTTAAAAGCTTCTTCTTTCATCCAGTTGCCGTAGTAGGCGACGTCTTCGGCGAGGGCTGTGGCGCCTTTGTAGGAACCGGGCTTGATTGTAGCTGAGTTCGATTTCGGATTCACCGGCGCGCAACCAGCAAATTTTGGCGGAATTTCGATCATGGCTTTGTTGATCATCACCGCAACGGGGTTGAGGTCGTGGGCGTGGGCTTTCAGGCCGAGTCGCTGCGCTTCGAGGGGAATGGCGCCGCCACCGGCAAACGGATCGAGAAATTCGGGCAGATCATCGCCCATCGATTTACGGATTTCGTCTTTGGCTTCTTTCAGCACGTTTTCGTCGTTCGAGTTTTCCCAAATGACGAGGCGTTTGAGAATCTCAAACAGGCGGTTGCGCTCTTGGTTCTGTTCTTCGAGCGTTGGGAACTGTTCGGGGTGAGCAGAAGGATCGTCGACAAGCGACGACCAAATGACGGCGCGTGCAGCGGCGAGCGGTCGTCGTGCCCACCACAGGTGAAGCGTCGACGGGTGACCGTGTCGAATCGATTTCTCGCGCTTGGCCGCTGCATTGATTTCCTCAAGCGGCAACGCGACTTCAATGAGTTTTTTGGGGGGCATGATTTTTCTCCGTTTCATAAAATAAAAGCCTGCCTTTTTTGTGGGCAGGCAATTTGTGGGGTGTATATTACCAAAAAGTGAAGCAGAAAGCATGCTTATTGTGGGCCTGGTTTAACCACACGCTATTTCCCACGGCGCCGCGTTGCATGCTCAGCCTCTACAATCACATACGGCTTCCCATTATTTATGGTCGTCGTTGATCGGTGGCATAACATCCACAACGGCCTGCATTTCGCGAGGTTGCAGATAAGCAGAATTAAGCTTGCTCTTACTGTATTGGAGGTAGGAATTTTGTGTCTGTTCAATCAGCAGATCGGTAAAATACCGTTCCCAACTGAAATACTGGGCACATTCGATATATTCAGACGGGTGTTGCAATATGGCTTGAACAGACTGACCATCGATTAGACCAGATGACAAAAGTAGCCACTCAAAAGACTCTGGACAGAAAAGAAAAAGAGCGTGGTTCTTCTGATAATCGACCAGACGCGACATCTGTGGCCCAAGTGCAGCCCCGTCGGCGATAATCAAAACACCATTCGAAAGGGTTGAAGCTGTTTTAAGTAAGTTTGCTTTTCCGTGAGCAGAAACGCATTCCAAATGGTTGTTTTGCGCGAATGCTGTGAAAAACTCAAAACCCGATTTGGCGTCTTCCGTAAGAATCGTGTGGATGCCACATAGGTTGGTTCGATTTTTATCATCAAGACGGCCGTTTTGGTCATAAACCCTGCGAAAATGATTATACACCGTTTTGAGTTTACCAAAACGCCCGCTTACACAGATTTCATAGATGGCATCAATGCTATAGGGAAGATTATGCAGGTTCTCACGCGTAATGATGACATAATAGTTATCCGTTTGCTGAATGGCTTCCGCAAAGGCCTGAGAAGTTACAAATTCATTGCCTTCATCGATAAAAATGATGCACTGATGATAAAGCGATAATGTTTCGCGCCACATCATGCCTTCCAGAATACGACATGGAGCTGTTGATTCCAAGGTAATGCCGCTTTTATCACCGAGCCGGAGATAATCGAAGATCATGCCGACCAGCGTCGTTTTTCCCGTTCCACTTTGGCCAGTAATAATGGAGATGTTGCGTTCCAATTCAAACTCGAAACGAACTCGACGTTTATGCACAACAATGTTTTGAATGCCTTTCACTTCATCCCCCGTTACACATAATCGTATGCAATATCGATGATTTCAGCCATGGTATGCACAATCACACCTGTGTTCAAGATTTGTGCTGTGAATCGACGTTTGCCAAAATCCATCACATGACGCAGGTTGATCGTGATATCTCGTTCACGTGCGATCTCCAAAATTAGCCCGGCGCAGTTATCGCCGCATGTCGATGCATTAAATACCTTATTGGGCTCATTTTTAATGAGCAACACCGTTTTAACGCCGCCAGACAAGTTTTCCGGTGCAATGACGCCCAACACGGGACTGTCAATCGCCCCAGACCCCAGAACGGTGGATTTATCCACGCGTTTGATCGCCTTTTGCGCAAACGCATCCTGAAGCCAGTTATCCCCATAGACATTGTTAAAATAGACAGAGGTATTGTAAATAGCTTCCGGCATATCGCCAAAATAAATCTTTAACATGGTTGAAACGGTTCCTTTCCTGCGTTTGTTCCTAATCTAACCCCGAACTTGAGCTCTTCATCCTAGCCTGTGTACCAATCTTAAAAATTTGCGGCATGATCAAAACCTCCCACCTGGGAAAAATCTAAAATCTGATGTGCCGTAGATTCGATGACTTCCTGATAGCGCTGAATTTGTTCGTTTGAAAAACCATATACGTTCTCCCAACGGTATGCAGGTAGATAACAAGTCGCATAATGAACCCCATCTTTCTCGTTTGGTTGTTCCAAATAGACTTTCACCGTTCCATCAGGGTGCATTTCCGAATGAACGATTTCGGTTTGATCGTCTAGTGTCATAAAAGCGTACATCATGGCTCTATCTCCTTTGTTCCTTGCCTTCGTTTGTTCCTATTCTTCCCCAACCATGTGCTCTTCGTCCCAGCCTGAGTTATTTTTGTTCATTCCCCTGCTTCGTGCGCACGTAATAGGCATTTGATGGCTTTATCAAAGGGAAGGTTTAATCGCTTTGCTACACATCGAGCAACATCGCGAAGCTGCATGCAAACGAGTAAGGTTATATCTTTTCCGTTAAAAATATAGATATTATCCATGGACTTCTGTTCTCCTAAGCATGGTTAAACACTCATTGCGTCGCATGTGTGGAAAGAGATTTGACGGTCGTCGCGCTGAATTGATTTCCTCAAGCGGCAATGCGACTTCAATGAGCTTTTTCGGGGGCATAAAGGTAACTCCGATGGATGTTTTCAATAAAAGAAAAGCCCACCAAAACGATTTCAGGCAGGCTTTATGTGGGGTGTATATTACCAAAAAATGAAGCAAGGGGCACGATTATTGTGGGCATGGTTTAAACTGGCGAAAGCACAGTCAAAGCGGCTAAAGTCGCCGCCTTTTCATACGCAAATACAACAGGCTGTTTGCTTCAGACGCCGTTTTCCAATCTGGAAAACTCCGGAAAACAAAAATCCAGATGATTTCCAATCTGGAAACATCCGGAAAACGAAAATCCGGTCGATTCCAATCTGGAAACGGGCGGAAAATAAATTCCAGATGGGCGGATTGAGTGCGTCCGCCTATGCCTGAAGGCATACGGCGACGCTGCTCCGCCTATGCCTGAGGGCATACGGCTACGCGCGGCGACTATCGGCTTGATGCCGATACGCCGCCGCATTTTTGTGCGCCGAACCTATCACGCAATGCCGAGCTGCAACGCAACGACTCAAATCAGAAACAATGTATTTCTAATATAATTCGGCGACGATGAATTTCAATCGTCATCTTCGTTATGAACACAAACTAAAACAATTTGATCGATTTGACAAAGTCGTAGAACAACCGTGGTCATAACCAAAACTAAACCTATCAATGAGCTCAATCATGTGCTATATTGATCGTGGTTCGTAACCTTTTTACTACATAGGCGTTTGCTACAAACGCCCTAATACAGTGTTTAGTGTTGCGAGAACGACTGTTAGCGATCATTTTGTTCCACAGACGTAGGTTGCGTTCGTGGAATATAATTATGAATTCATTTGAGGATAAAGATGGGAAATACACGTCATAAGCTATCGCTTCTATTATGTTTGGCTATGTTTTTGTCTGGTTCCATGAGCTCGTGCTCTGAACAAAGTGGGGATTGCGAATGTCCAGAGTCTGAAGGAGAGGGCCAGCCTTGCCAAAAACCGGGCGACAACGACAAAACGGGCGACAACGACAAAACGGGCGACAACGACAAAACGGGCGGCAATGACAAGACTGGAGAAGAAGAAATCGTCGATGACGGCAAATTCGATGTCTCCAAAGGCTATTCACTCAAAGATAATATCGTCAAGTATTATGATCTAGCTGAAGATCAGACTCAACCGGCCCGTTCGGTCACAATGATCGACTTTACGACAAAAGAATACAAAAAAGATGCTTCGACAGAATATACGAAAAATTATGCGAATTCGTATAAATTCGATTATTCAAAAGAATATGTAAAATTAAAAGTGCCAGCTGATCTATCCGATTATTCGACATTGAGCGTTTCTATTTATGTTCCCGAGAACGCGGTCGGTCAGTCGATCTACCTTCAGTTTGATAGCACTCCTCCAGGAAAAACTGGTGAGAATTATTATGGAACAACACTGAAATTTGAAAAAGCTGGCTGGAATGATTTCTCAGTTGAACTCGACAAGTTCGGGATCGGCCATTCGCCGGTGGGTTGGGATCACATCAATACGCTCATTCTAGAAACGAGAAGTTATGGTCAGTCCAACAGCCCGGACACGACGATCTACATCGAGAACTTCATTTTACACACAGATCCGGCAAAATTACAGGCAAAAGACGTTTCGACAACGCTCGTCGACTTTTCCAAAGAGAGTTGTGCGTCTTCCGATTATGTAAAATCGGGAACGAAATCTTGTAAATGGGAATATACGACCGACATGATGGATGTGATGAAGATCGACGCGCCACATGATCTGTCACAGAATGAGGCGATCTCATTTTGGGTTTATGTGCCTGAAGACGCTGTTGGCCAATCATTTTATCTGCAGTTTTTAAGTCTTGATCCGAATTCACCGGGCGACGATTATTACGGTTATTTGGTGAATCTGAATCATTTTGGCTGGAATCAATATACGGTCAGATTAAATGAATTTGAGGTCAATCGAACCCCGGCTGGCTGGAATCACATTGATTACCTTCTCATCACGCGTGTAGGTTTCGGTCAAACTTACAATAACGCGTCGACGACGATATATCTCGGAAATATTATCGGACATACCAAAGTGGATCCTTCAGCGGGCAATGCTATTCCCGTATTGGATGGGGCAGCGTTTTCTTTGAATGGAAGCCGGTCGATCGTCGACCATTTTCTCATGAATAATGGTTACCAGAATGAAAATGCGACGGTTTATAAGAAAGAGGGCGAGTATTGGCTTCCGCTCTCGGTCTTCGGGGCAAGGTATGACGAGAATGCGCTCTATCAGCCAAGTACATATTCGTTACAGATGACGATCGATGGCAAAGTATATCAATTTAAAGGCGGCCAAAACTCCGTCAATATTGATGGCAAAGAATCTTCGCTCGACTTTACCGTTGCTGTAAAAGGAGACGCGCTTTTTGCCCCGGCTCATTATATTAAATCGCTCATGAATTATACCGAGGAATATGTTGACGAGATGGGCATGCTCTATCTGTCAAAAGAGCCGTATCCTTTCAAATCGCTCCTGGGTCGCCTGCAGATCATGTTTGAGACGTTGTTCCTTCGTCCAACGGGCATTGAGATCATGGAACGTATCAACAACCACTGGGGTGGCGATGTTCACCCTCGTGTCATGTTCACGCAAAATGATTTCGATCGCCAAAAAGCCATGATCAACGAGGATAAGGTATTCACTTCTTATTTTGATTACATGGTGATGAGATATGGTACGGAATCCAGTGAATTCAAAGAAGATCCCGTTGTTTATGGCCTGCCGGACGGAGTCCGCCTGCTTTCGATCTCGCAAAAAGCTAGAAATAGAATTATTCCATGGGCCTTTTTATACAAGATGACGGGACAAGTCGCCTATGTAAACCGCATTTGGCGCGAAGTCGAAGCATTGATCAATTTCCCTGGCTGGCACCCAGAACACTACCTCGACACGGCAGAAATCTTATTTCCGATGGCGATCGCCTATGACTGGCTTTACGAAGCCTGGGAACCCGCACAACGCGATGCTATGGCTGATGCCGTCAACAAATTTGGGCTTCAAACGGGACTGGATCGTTATGAAGGACGCGTCAGAAAATGGGAAAAAATTAACTGGAACGGCGTGTGCAACGGCGGCTTGACCGCGGCTGCACTCGCTTATCTATATCATCCGGCCACGACGGAAGCCGCCCAGAAAGTCCTCAATTACGCGATCAACGATGTCGAACTCGGTATGGATACGTATGCGCCAGACGGCGGTTACCTCGAATCGACGTCGTACTGGTCGTATGGCTCGGATTATCTCCACATCATGTTTTCAGCCTTAAAAACATCAACGGGCACCGATTTCGGTTTATATCATTCACCGGGTTTTGCGCATTCAGCGTATTTTACAACTTATTTTGAAAATGATGCTGGCGCCTGGGCCTACCACGATGCCAGACCAACGCAGTCTGATACGATGACACACTACTGGTTTGCGCAAGAATCCTCAGATCCTGCGCTCGGACGGCTGCGAAAAGACGCCATTGAAGCAAAGTTAAAATCGATCCACTTTTACGATGCAATGTATTATTCGCCCGAGCTCATCGGTGAACTTCCCAAGCTTGAGCTTGATGCCTATTATAGCGCTATCGAAACGGTGACGATGCGCGACAACTGGGCGAGTGGTTCAACGCTCGTTGGAATTCACGCGGGGGACAATGCTCAACCGCATGGAGATCGAGATATCGGTAATTTCATCATTTTTGGTGCAGGTAAACAATTCATAACCGATATCGGCTGGGAAGAATATAATTTGTCGGATTATGATCTGCGTTATCGAAAAAGTGCTGAAGGACAGAATACGCTCGTCATTGGCGATTTTGATGCGAAAAAACCTGCGCAGGAACCCAGTGCGCGTGCCAAAGTTGTACGTCACAATTTTGCCAAGGACAGTGCTTATGCCGTCGTCGACATGCTGCCGGCTTATACGAACACGTCAAAAGCTGACCGCGGCTTGTTATTCACGGATAATCGCTCTATCACGGTCATTCAAGACGAAATTACAATGCCTGAACCCCAAGTTGTTCGCTGGGCGGCACACACGACCGGTACGATCGAAATCTCCGAAGATGGACGCTCAGCCACGATTTCATACGAAGGTGTCGATAAACGCCTTTATGCAGAGATCGTTTCTGATGATAAATCGTATAAATTCACCCAAAACAAAGCGATTTCGTATGACCCTGACTATTCAAAGAAATTTGACAACGTGGATCAAGAATACGATCGCTCTGAATATTCAAAATTGATGATCATTACGCCTGAAGTATCCTCCTTTAATAATGCAGTCGTTTTTAAATTCATCAACAAAGGTGAAAATTTACCGTCTGCTGGTTCGCTGTATACTTGGACTGATATTAAAAACTGGAAATAACTATTTATATTGCTCATTTTTCCTCGTTCATCTGTAGCGGCGCAGCATGACGCCGCTACACAGAGGAACCCGGATATGACAAGTTACAGAATAATTGTTCTTTCATTTGAGGTTAGACTATGAAAACAACGCGTAAAAAGTTATCGTTTCTGTTGTGTTTGGCTATGTTGTTGCCGAGTTCGATGATCTCGTGCTCTGAAGAAAATGACGATGTGGATTGCGATTGCACGGAATCTGACGGAGATGATCAAGATTGTCAAAATAAATGTGACGACAAAAAAACCGAAGACGATAAAACCGGTGACGATAAAACCGGAGACGATAAAACCGGAGACGAAAAGACAGGAGACGAAAAGACTGGAGACGAAAAGACTGGGGAGCAGGAAATCGTCGATGATAGTAGCAAGTTTGACGTTTCTAAAGGCCGTTCACTGAAAGATAACATCGTCAAGTATTATGAATTGGCTGACAATCAGACCCAACCGGTTCGATCCGTCACGATGATCGACTTTACGACAAAAGAATATAAGGCGAATGCGTCGACGGAACATACAAAAGATTATGCGAATTCGTACAAATTCGATTATTCCAAAGAATATGTAAAATTAGATGTTCCAGCCGATATTTCGGATTATTCGACATTGACCGTTTCAATATATGTTCCCGAAAATGCCGTTGGTCAATCGATCTACATTCAGTTCTTGAGCAATCCCCCCGATAAAGGAAACGAGAATTATTACGGAACGACATTGAAATTTGAAAAAGCTGGTTGGAACGATTTCTCTGTCGATCTCGATCAATTCAGTGTCGAACATTCTCCCTGGGGCTGGGATCACCTTGATAAGCTCGTTTTAGAAACAAGAAGCTATGGCCAGTCAAATAGCGCTGACACCACGATCTATATCGAGAACTTTGTTCTGCATACAAATCCCGCCAAAGCCTTAGAACAAGACGAACCAGAAACCCTTGTTGATTTTGCCAAAGAATCATGCGCCTCGACGGATTATGTCAAATCCGGAACAAAATCTTGTAAATGGAAATATACGACTGACATGATGGATGTTTATCCACCCCATGATATGTCGAAGTTTGAAGCGATCTCATTCTGGGTCTATGTGCCTGAAGACGCGGTGGGACAATCATTCTATTTACAAGTATTGAGCCGAAATCCCGTTGATAGTGACGACGATTATTATGGGTATTTGGTAACGCTGAATCAAAGCGGCTGGAATCAATATACAGTCCGATTAAATGAATTCGAGGTCAACCGTAAACCCCTTGGTTGGGATAAGATTGAGTATATACTCATCTCAAGCATTGGTTTTGAACAAAACAACAAAACATCGACCACGATCTATCTCGGCAATATCATTGGTCATACCAAAGTCGATTCCTCATCTGGAAACACGATTCCGGCGTTAGAAGGGGCTGCATTTTCCTTGAACGGAAGCCGTGCGATCGTCGATAATGTCCTTATTGATCATAGCTATCAGAATGAAAATGCGACGGTTTATAAGAAAGACGGTGAATTTTGGCTTCCGCTTTCGGTTTTTGGCGCCCGATACGACGAAAATGCCGTCTACCAGTCGGATTCCTATTCATTACAGATGAAGATTAACGGAAAAACTTATCAATTTAAAGGTGGTAAAGATTCCGTCAATATTGATGGTAAAGACACTCCGCTTGACTTTACCGTTGCAGTAAAAGGCGATACGCTTTTTGCCCCAGCTCATTATATCAAATCATTCATGAATTATTCACAGGTATATATTGATGAGATGGACATGATCTATCTGTCAAAAGAACCCTATGAATTCCAATCCCTGATGGGTCGCCTAAACGTCATGTATGAGACGCTGTTTTTACGCCCGACGGGAATCGAGATCAGAGAGCGCATGAATCAACATTGGGGGGGCGACGTTCACCCACGCATCATGCTCACTCAAAAAGACTTTGATCGCCAAAAGGCTATGCTCAAAGATGACAAACTCTTTAAGTCGTATGTTGATGCATTGATCAAAGAATATGGCGAAGATTCGCACGAGTTTAAAAGCGATCCGGTCACGTACCGCTTGCCAGATGGCGTTCGACTGCTCGAAATATCGAGAAAGGCTAGAAATCGAATCATTCCCTGGGCCTTTTTGTATAAGGTAACCGGTGAATCCGCCTATTCAAAACGTATTTGGAAAGAAGTCGAGGCGCTGCTCAATTTCCCTGACTGGCACCCGGATCATTACCTTGATACCGCAGAGATCCTATACCCAATGGCAATTGCTTTCGACTGGCTCTACGACGAATGGACGCCTGAACAACGCGACCGCATGGCTAAGGCGGTCAACGACTTCGGCCTGCTCTCCGGAATTGACCGCTACGAAGGTCGTTTTAGAAAATGGGGAAATGATAACTGGAGTGGTGTTTGTAACGGCGGTTTGACCTCAGCAGCACTCGCCTTTCTCAATCATCCAACCACTGCGGCTGCCGCTCAAAAAGTTTTGAATTATTCTCTCAATGATGTTGAACTCGGAATGTATTTTTATGCCCCCGAGGGCGGTTATCTCGAATCGACCGGTTACTGGGCTTACGGCACGGATTATCTCCACGTCATGTTTTCAGCCTTAAAATCCGCAACGGGCACCACTTTCGGTCTATATCATTCACCGGGCTTTGCGCACTCCGCTTATTATACGACCTATTTCGAAAATGACGCAGGCTTGTGGGCATACCACGACGCCAAGCCTGATCAGTCCGACACCTGGACCCATTACTGGTTTGCGCGCGAATCCTCAGATCCCGCAATCGGTAGACTGCGTAAGGACGCCATTGAAGCAAAACTGAAATCCGTCCACTTCTACGACGCGATGTATTATCAACCGGAACTCGTCGGAGATACGGCAAAACTCAGCCTGGATGCCTATTATAGCACCGAGGAGACCTTAACCATGCGCGATAAATGGGACAGTGGATCGACGCTCGTCGGTATTCACGCCGGTTATAATGAACAGTCTCATGGTGACCGAGATATCGGTAACTTCATTATCTTTGGTGCTGGCAAACAGTTTATTACGGATCTCGGTTCCGAAGACTATAATTTGTCCAACTATGATCTGCGCTATCGAAAAAGTGCTGAAGGACAAAATACGCTCGTGATCGGCAATTTTGACGCATCCAAACACGCCCAGGAACTCAGTGCCCGTGCCAAAATTGTACGTCATAATTTTGCGAAAGACAGCGCTTACGCCGTTGTCGATATGCTTCCGGCTTATACAAACACCTCGAAAGCCGATCGCGGCTTGTTATTTACCAACAAACGTTCGATCGTGGTCATTCAAGACGAAATTACTATGCCTGAACCACAAGTCGTGCGCTGGTCTGCGCATACAACGGGAAATATTCAGATCTCCGAAGATGGCCGCTCAGCAACGATCTCTTATGACGGGCTTGATAAACAACTCTATGCTGAAATCGTTTCTGACGACAAATCCTATAAATTCTCAAAAAACAAAGCGGTTTCGTATGATTCCAATTATTCGTCAAAGCTTTCAAATGCCAGTAGTGAATACGATCGGTCCGCATATTCCAAATTAACGATCATTACTCCCAAGGTATCCTCATTTAACAACGCAGTCGTCTTCAAATTTGTTGATAAAAACGACAGTTTGCCAACTGCGGGATCGCTCTATACCTGGACGGATATTAAAAATTGGAAATAACATCGTTGCACGCGTAACAACGTAAAACGCCCGCGTATGCGCGCAGGAACGAGCACATAGCGGGCGTTGCGGAGGCGTATTTGGGCGAATGCCCAAATAGCCGAAGCGCGTCCGCCGTATTGCGAAGCAATAGGCGGCGCAAACAAATATATTAATTTATATCAGGCACAGGAATGACGTGTCCTTCTTCATCGATCGTGGTCGTCCAATCGGTGTATTTGCCGTCTGCATTCGCAGGAATATGTGCCGAAAGAACGCCGCCGTCGTAACCGGCATTGTAGCGCAACAGGCCGAGGACGGTGTCCTGGGTGTGCGTCACAGGGATGCCACTGGCATTATAGGTGTAGGACTGAGCTGAGGCGTCGGAATAATATGCGCCGCTATTCGTACCGACAACATCTTTATTCCAATACGATTCATAGACGTATGCGCCTTTAACGGCAGAGAGTGAATATGCGCACGACTCACCGCAATATATCGTATCGGATGCGAAGTTGTTGACGAGAATGCCGTAGGTACCGCCGGTAATGCCGCCGATAGAGAGCTCCTCATTATTAAGTTGACCATTATTGGCGTAATGGCGCGTGCGAGCGGAGTTATTAATTACATAAGAGACCGGATTTAAGTTGTTCGATTCACCGATCGTTAGACCAACAATACCGCCATAATAACATGATCGTGTGACGTTTGTTTCATTATTTCTTGTTTCATTGTTTCTAAGGAATGTCATACCAATATTGGCGCTCGAATTCCGAACGAATGTATTGGTATTCAACATCGAACCGAGGATGCCACCAACGGAGGCATTGTTCGCAATGACGTAGAAATCTGCATCGACGACGGCTTGTTCAATACCCGCTTTAAATATTTTTGTATTTTCATCATATTCGGAAGCCTTGAAATCGCCTTCAACGACACTGCCTAAAACGGCAGCAATACCGCCGATGTGGTTGCCATAGTTTTTAGGATGGCTATAGGCTTCCTCATTACCACTGGTATAATCCTTTCCATAGCCGATCCAAGGATCATAATATCTTGTTGAACCTGATGAGGGGGTATACTTCTTTTGTTCTGCAATAAGAGAAACAGGGAAGCCGCTGACCTCGATGATACCATCAAACGAGACGTTGGATGCACCTTCATTAATATAACCAGCAACACCAGCGGTGAAAGCCCAGTCGACATAATTATTCGTTAGCTCTTCGCCAACTTGTTTAATATAACCTCGACTATGGACTCGATCAAGCAACGAGGCTCGGCCTGCAACGCCGCCAACAAACGTTCTTATCCATGTGTTTGGATTAGGATTCCTGCTATTGAGCGTCACATTGACATCGGCATCAATATTGCGGAGGACATTGCCGGCACCCACGAGGCCACCGATGCGATCTCTCATACGCTTAACATTGATATATGTATAATAATAGGCCGAAACATTGCCTCTTAATTTAATGTCGGAAATGTTGGATTCTTTATAATTTGTATTACCAAAAAGGCCACCGATATCTCGGTCTAATGTTGGAAAATATGATTTTTTTGATGTGTAATCAACAATTTCAGCATAAACTTTGGAGCTACCCGTAATATGATTCGCGTTACCTCTAAGTTCGGCAGCGAGTCCGCCTGCTGCCAGGGGGCTGCCTTTGACGCCCGTGCAGTTCAGTGTAATGGCGAGATCGATATTTTTGAAGGTCACATCCGGGTTGTCGGTAAGTCTGCCAAACAAGCCGCATGCAACGGGCGCGCAGATCGCTAAGTCTTGGCAGTGTTCGTCCTCGCAGTCTATTTTGCCGTCTTTATCGTTATCTTTGCCATCTTCACAGGCTGCGAGGGTATTTTCCTTGTCATCTTCGGCTTCAGCACAGAAGGCAAGTCCGGCGCAATAGGAGTCGTCGCAATCCGTTTTGCCATTGTTGTCATTATCAATATTGTCCGAGCAACGCTCTTCTTGTGATAAATCCCGTTTTGATACATCCTGATTGAGGACACCGGTAATGCGGTGACCGCCGCCGTCAAGCACGCCAGAAAATTCCGTAATCGGCGCGTGATCGGTTTCGCCGAGGTCGATCGGCTGTTTAATGATGAATTTGCCATTAGGTTCGAGCGCGATCTTGCTAAAGAACTCGTCCTCGCTGCCGATATTGGTATAGCAAACGCCGTCGATGTTTGTTTTGCCGCATCCGCAGGTCGCATCTTTTTTAAATGCAAACGGATCGTCGGGACATTCATCGTTATCGGCACTAAAGCCATTCATGCAGATATCGTAGTTGATGCATTCGGGGTCATCGCAGCCTTTTTTGCCATCGCCGTCGACATCCGATTTATTCTTGCACGATTCGTAAGTTTCGCCGTAGGCACCGCCACCATCGCTGCCATTGGCAAAAAGTGCGCAGTTCGGATCTTTGTCATCGGCGACACCGTTAAAGTCGTTATCGAGGCCATCCGAGCAGAGTTCGCGAGTATTTTCTTTAACGCCGACCACACTTTTACAAATGTCAAAGACCTGGCAATCTTTGTCGAGGCAGTCGAGGTCGCCGTCGTCGTCGTTGTCGATACCGTCGGTGCAGGCTGCGAGCGTATTTTCGAGCTTGTCGCTGCTGATCGTGCAGAAAGGAAAGATCTTGCATTCGGCATCGTCGCAGTCGATCTTGCCATTTTTATCGTTATCGAGGCCATCCTGGCATCGTGCAGCCGTATTTTCGTCTTCACTCACAGCGCAGATCGCGAAAGCCTGGCATTCTTCATCGTCGCAATCGATCTTGCCGTCGCCATCGTTATCCTTGCTGTCTTTACAAGCATCAAGGGTATTCTCCTTACCCTCTTCGGCTTTTGCACAAAACAAAAATGCGGTGCAATTCGGATCGTCGCAGTCCGATTTGCCGCTGTTGTCATTATCAATACCGTCCGAACAACGCGCCTCGGTGTTCTCGGTCTTATCGGTCTTATCGACGACAACGGAGGGGTTATCCTCTTCACTGCCATTACCCTCTTCACTGCTACTACCAAATTCTCCGTAATAATTCGTCACGTGGTCACCACAACCACTGACAAAACATGACACACCAATCGATGAAAGCGTCACCAGCAGACATTTTTTGAAATTCATTGATCTCTCCTATTCTATGTATGTATGTGAACATACAACGTCAAAAGACACGCATTATAAATTATACACAATTTTAATGTATATACAACACATCCAAGGATACCGAGCACGCATTATCTCAGCCGAGGTGCCTGCGAGCCTTCGGCGCACGAGCAAAACGCAGCAACCCGACAGAACTCATGCCTGTCATCGATATCTGCAACCTTCAAGAATAAGGCTGGTGCGTCCAAGTTTGAAAGAACCTGCTCGTTTGTGCTACCATGTCAAAGATAGGGTCGAAAATGACGTCATTTTCGACAAAACGTTGTGGCTCAAACGAGCGCATTCACGATTTTGCATGAAAAAGCTATGAAAAGAATCCTTTTAAGTCTGTTATTGAGTGTGAGCTTTGTTGCGCCGGTCTTTGCACAAGACGCTGTGCCTGCGAATGCGGCGGCTCCCGCAGCGGATGCGGCGGCTCCGACGGCTCCCGCGGCGGATGCGGCGGCTCCCGCAGCTCCCGCAGTTGACAACACGAAAGCCGACGATCCCGTCGACCGTGTCGTCGCCCACCTCACCAATATGAATGATATTTTGACCAAAAACATGGGCAACCCAGAGCAGCTTCTGTCCGAATTCCAATCCTATGTCGACAAAAACGGCAAAGCCATGCGTATGGCCTCCAAGGCATTTCAGGAAAAACTCGACAAGCTCAAAGTCGACGAAGCCGAAGCCTATCGCGAAGTCGCCCAACGCAAACTCACGCCGGTGCTCGACAACCTGATTACGTTGATGCTTCAGCTCAACGATGCCGACGTGGAAACGGCCAAAAAGCTCGATTCGCTGCTCAAAGTGGACGCGCGCTACACTTACGATCCGTAGTTCTATCTTCCGCCGCCCAAGTGGCGGCATTTTTGTGCCATCGACAAGACGTCGACGAGCATCTTGTTCAGGGAACGAACCATGACTGAAGTGAATCTATCGCTCAGCGAACAGATCGAGGCGGCTGCAGCTCAGCTCAATCAACTCAAAACCAATATGTCGCAGATCCTGAAAGGTCAGGAAGCTGCGATCGAAATGACGTTGATCTGCTTTTTAGCCGGTGGCCATCTGCTTATCGAGGATGTGCCCGGGGTGGGCAAAACGACCTTGGCGAGTGCTTTTGCGCAAAGTTTGGATCTCCCAAACCGGCGCATTCAGTTCACAAGTGACATTTTACCGACCGACATTCTGGGCGTAAATATCTATGACCCGCGCGAATCCTGTTTTAAGTTCCACGAAGGTCCGATCTTCACAAACATTCTTTTGGCGGACGAGATCAACCGTGCGGAACCACGTGCGCAAAGTGCGCTTCTGGAAGCCATGTTTGAGCGTCAGGTGACATTGGACGGCGTCACACGAGCTTTACCGCGTCCGTTCATGGTCATTGCGACTCAAAACCCTGTGGATTTTTCAGGCACATTTCCGCTTCCCGACAGTCAGCTGGACCGTTTTCAATTCCGCATTTCGATGGGCTACCCAGCGCCGGATGCCGAAAAAGCGCTGTTACAACACCCGGTATTATCGCCGCATTTGTCCCCCGTACTAAACTCGGACGCGCTGCCGCAGCTTTTTGAGCTTGTCGATCGCATCCACGTGTCGGATGAAGTCATCGAAGCCCTTTTGGCGCTGATCCATGCGACGCGCAACGATGCCCGTCTCGTCCAGGGCGCATCAACGCGCGCCATGCTCGACCTGCGACGCGCAGCCTGTGCTCGTGCCCTTCTCCATCGCCGCGCCTTCGTCCTTCCCGACGATCTTCTTCAACTCGCCTCGCCCACACTCGCCCACCGCGTCAGACTCGCCCCAAAGTCCAGCTGCGACGAGATCGATGTGATCGAAGACATCGCGCAACGCCGACTCACCGTCTAAATATTTTTTGAATAATTTGATCCTTCGCGCGTTTGTGCGCGACGTGTGCGCAAAGTGTGCGCAGTGATGACTTATCTGGCCGAAAATACGACCTGTTTTGTGAACCACGAGGATTTATGAAAAATAAACTGCTTTCCCGTTTTGCCGCCATCGCCGCGCTTTGTGTGGCTTTTGGCATGACGGCCTGCGATGACGACAACGATGACCCTTCGCCTGCCAAGATCGAGATCAACCATCAAGAACAATGGCTCGGTGCCGCCTGCGAATGCGTGGGTGACAACTGCGAAATGTTCGGTATTCCGCTTCCGCAAGGCACGCCCCTCTCGGGTTGCAACAACGTTCCTGTTGGCCTGCCGGGCACTCAGGCCGTCTGTCTGCGCACCATTCCCGAAGAAGCCAAAATAACGGCACCACCAGTCTGGTTCCCGCAGGGCTACTGCACGCTGAGCGCTGTCGCATGCGAACCCGCCTCTGAATTTACATGCCAGATGGCTTCCTACGGCAACGTCGATGAATTCAAGTCCTGCCCCCACGGCAGCGCCATGCTCGCGTCTGACTTTGACTACGAGATCATGGGCATCGCTTCGGAACTCCGTACACGCACCTGCGCCAAACTTTGCGAAACAGACGCCGACTGCAATGACGCTGGCGAAGTTTCATGCGTCGAACGAAGCGGCATCAAATTCTGCTACAACGAAAAGAACTTCAAATACACGGGCGAACCTGTCGTCACGGCTTTTTAGTCTGACGATCGCCGCGACCACGCCCGACCTGTTTTAACAAGCGTCTTCCCATATTTTCACTTTTAAGGAGAAAAACACATGCTTAATCTTACTAAAAAACTTTTAATGCTTTCAGCCGCTGCCGCTTTCTCGTTTGGCATGGTTGCCTGCGATGACGACTCCGATTCCAACAGCACAAAAGAAGACCAAAAACAAGAACCTGCGAAAGTCTGCACGGCCGGTGCCTTCCAGTGCACGCTCGGCGGCGATGTTCAGAAATGCAAAGATGACGGTTCGGCTTGGGAAACTGTCAAGACCTGCGACGCCGCAACGCAGACCTGCAACGCCACCAAGGGTGATTGCGACGCCAAATCCGACACCCCGAGCACCAAAAAATGCGACGCCGGCGCCTACACCTGCGATAGCAACGCCCTCAAAAAATGCAAAGACGATGGTTCGGGCTGGACTCTCGTCGAAAAATGCGGCTCAACGAAGACCTGCAGCACCGAATCCAAATCCTGCGAAGAGAAACCCGCTGAATGCCAGGAAACAGATGCTTCGACCTGCGTCGGCAGCCAGCTCAAGAAATGCCTTGGCGGCCAGTGGTCGACCATCTCCTGCGATCCGGGTCAGACTTGCGTTGACGGCGCTTGCAAAGACGACGAATCGACCAAAGTTGAGGAAACTGCCATCGGTAAGGCCTGCACATGCCTCGGCGACGAATGCTCCTTCACGATCACAAGTAGCGAACTTGGCGCCGCCCTCACAGATAGTGCCAAGGGTTTCATTCCATTGGCTGGCGCCGTTATCCCAGGCCTCTCAAGCATCGATGATATCTTTGGCACCAACGATCAGATCGTTGCTCCGAACTATTTCTCAGCCCAAGCCAAAACGGCCTGTGCGGATGTTAAAGCACCGGAAGGCATGACCGTCGGTTGCTTCACCACCCAGACCATCGATTTCTCGAGCGCCACGACGCTGATCACCTTCCTGGAAACCAAATCTGGCACCATTCTCGATAAAGCCGGTAGCCTTCTCGGTTTATTCGGCGGCGGTCTCGGCAACGTCGACCTTAACGCGATCGACATGAA
Organism: Myxococcota bacterium; assembly: GCA_045643185.1. Taxonomy (GTDB): domain Bacteria; phylum Myxococcota_A; class Bradymonadia; order UBA4248; family UBA4248; genus RGIG464. The sequence continues at coordinate 20,269 of JAZUKH010000019.1, forward strand.
CGCCGCCAAAGGCCTCGTCAACCGCATCGCCGGCCTGCTCAAAGACGGCATCAAATTCAAAGCCAATAAGGGTTACTGCATGGCCGCTACGATCGACATCGATATTGACATTCCCCAAGATGGTACGGGCAAAACGATCCGCCAATTCATCAATATGGATCAGGTAGACACCCTCCTCGGCAAGATCAACACGGGTGACTTCAGCAAGGTCAAGTCCGGCGATGAATACAAAGCAGACTGCGGCAAGGGTGCCTCACTCATCGGCTTTGGCGTTTCTGCAGAAACCGAAGGCACGGGTGCTGCCAACGTCGGCTTCGCCGTCTGTCTCAAGAACTGCAAAACGAACGATGATTGCCGCACCGCCGATGGTTACAGCTGCGTCGAGCTCGAATCTGAAACGGGTATCAAGAGCGTTTGCTTCGACAAGTCCAACATCGATTACTTCCAGAAGATGACCGACGATTTCAACGGCGATATCGCCAAAATCACGGGTGAAACGCCCGAAGGTGTAACGGCCGAATAATTTTCGTCCGCTGATCTGACACGATCTCAAAAGCGCACAGCCTGGCTGTGCGCTTTTTTGTTAGCACTCAGAACAACACGCCCCCCCCCAACTTCACGCATTATTCAGGACAAACTCATGCAAGATCTCAAAGAACAATTGTGCGACGTCTGTCACTCGATGTGGCAACAAGGCTGGGTCGCAGCAAACGACGGCAACGTCTCGGTGCGCCTCGATGCCGACCGCATCTTGTGCACGCCCAGTGGCGTGAGCAAACGCGACATCACGCCTGACATGCTCATCATCGTCGACAACGCAGGCCAACGCCTCGAAGGTACGCTCAAAGTCTCGACCGAATTGCCGATGCACCTGCGTTGTTACGCGGAACGCGCCGACGTCAACGCCGTCGTACACGCGCATCCACCCATGAGCACCGCGTTTGCCGTCGCCGACAAGCCACTCGACAGCTACGCCATGATCGAAACCATCTGCTCGCTCGGCGCCGTCCCGGTCGCCGACTACGCCGTGCCCGGCACCGACGAGGTACCCAATGCCATCGCCCCATGGCTCGCCAAACACGACGCCATTTTGCTGCGCGCACACGGGGCGCTCACCGTCGGCATCGACCTCAAAACCGCATACTACCGCATGGAAACGCTCGAACACTTCGCCAAGATCTCACTCTACGCACACTTGCTCGGCGGCGCCAAAGAACTGGATCAAAACCAGATCGATACCCTCATCGACCGACGAAACAATTTCTACCACTTCACCGGACGCCATCCGGGCTACGAAAAGTTTTAGCCAATCGTAGGAAAATCGGTAGAGACGTGCGGTCTGCACGTCTCTACCGATTTTCCCCAACCAAAATTCTTTGTCTCCAATTGATACATTTGCTATAAATCAAATCAGTTCACATACGAGTCAATAATTCAAACATTCATCAATGTTTCATGCACCGCCATACCCAGCGTGTAAGCGGCTCGTTATCTTTTTTGGGGAGACTGATTGACCATGAAAGCAAGTAGGTTCGTTCTTTGTTCTGTGGTGATCATCCTCGGTTGGGGGGCCGCAGGCTGTGACGATAACGCTACGTCGCTCGCCTCTGGCTACACGCACTGCGAAGGCAGCACTTTATATACGTGGAATGACACCAGTGAAAGCTATGACATAACGCCCTGTCAATCCGGCTGCACCAACGATGCCTGTGATCGCGAGACAACCCAAAAGGCCGAGTGTACAAACGAAAAGCCCGTTTGTATCAATGGCGCACTCAAACAATGTGCCGGGGGACAATACATTTCGGAACCTTGTCCAAATGGCTGTGAAAATGGCGCCTGTAAACCTGATACGCCAGAATGCACGGGCGAATCCTGCAATCAAGAAGAGCCTAAGAAGGCCGAGTGTACAAACGAAGCCCCCGTCTGCGTCGATGGCAGCCTCAAAGTGTGTGAAAAAGGCCAATACATCACAAAAATCTGTCCAGATGGCTGCGAAAACGGCACCTGTAAGTCACAAAGCGAACCTCAGCCCGCATGTACTGACGATGACACCCCCGTCTGCGTCGACCAAACGACGCTCCAGTCTTGTCAAGACGGTCAGTTAGTCACAGATACGTGCGAGTGGAAATGCGAAAACGACGCCTGTGTCGAGCCGATCTGCCGCGACGCAAAAGACGATAGCTGCATCGACCAAAAAACGCGGCGCTTCTGTCAAAACTTCGATTACAGCACCGAAACTTGCGACTACCTCTGCCAACTCGGTGACTGCATCGAACCGCCATGCGCCGTCGGTGACATCAAGTGCGGCAGCAACGATGACGACAAACACACCCTTTACGAGTGCCAGCGGGACGAAACGACTGGTCTCATTGACTGGCACGTCCAGGTCAACTGCCAAGATAACAACCTGTATTGCGATCCGGGCCTAAAATCGTGCGAGATCTGTGTCAACAATTGGTACGCATGTAACGGAAACACGCAAATGCTCCGACACTGCGAACTGAATGATGCCGGCAACCACAACGAATGGCATGATGCCCTCGACTGCGGTGCCAAAAACAAAGTCTGTGACACCGACTACCGCGGCTGCAAACTCTGCAAGTCCGGCGACGTCCGGTGCACCGACGAAACGCTCGAAATCTGCACAGGCGTCCAGTGGCTCCCATTCTACGACTGCGCCGCCAATGGACAAACGTGTAATGCCGACGTCCGGACCTGCGTCAACGTGTGTGAAAACGGCCAAAAACAATGCTTTGATAACACCCTGGCCCATTGCGTCGACGACCAATGGAAAGTCATTCAAAAGTGCGGCTCCGACACGTGCAACGCCGAACTCGACGCATGCACCTGCGAACCTGATACTTACGCCTGCAACAACAACGTCCTCACCCAGTGCAACGGAAAAGGCTGGGACGTCATTGAAGATTGCGGACAATTTGCCTGCAAAGCCGAACTCGCCAAATGCGACTACGAATGTACCGAAAGCGACGCGCCCACCTGTACATCCGTGACGACCAAACAAACTTGCATCGATCACCGCTTCTTTAGCGAATCCTGTCTACCCGGCGAGCGTTGCTCGGACGGCGCCTGTGAGCCGGATCCATGCGCCCAATGCACCGATGAACAGGTTTGCATCAACGATGTCTGCCAGACCAAGCTCGTCGACACGCCCATCGGAAAACCATGCACTTGCTCCGGTTCAGACTGCTTCATCACGATCACAGGCTCGGAATTCAATGCGTCCCTCTCTTTCTTTGCCAGCCTCGTCTACAGCATGAAAAAAACCGCAAGTGTCACGACGCCAAATTTCTTTGCCACAGGCATCTCGGGATGCGAAGCGCTGACCGCCCCCACTGGCATGAAGATCGGGTGCCTGCTCGACAGCAAGATCGAGGCTTCGACTGACCTGACAGACTGGCTTGATTCGATCGCCAACACCCTCAACAGCATGGGAAAAGCCCCACTCGGCACCGTCATCTCAAATATCGCTACGATCCTCAAAAAAACGGTCAAATTCTCGGCCCCCAAGGGTTATTGCTTCACCGCAGCCATGGACGCCAACCTCAAAATGAACGCCGACAGTGGACTCGTAAGCGCCGGCCTCAACACCGACAAGTTCGAACCGCTCGTCGACAAATTCGATGCGGGCAAATACACCAACGCCAAGATCGCCACCTGCCCCGCGGGCTCCACACTCATTCCAGACGTCAACAAAACCGGCTCACTCGCTGGCTACGGCGACCTCTCACTCGATATGGCCATGTGCCTCAAACAATGCATCACAGACGCCGACTGCCGAACGGAAGACGGCTATTCCTGCATCAACTGGCATAACCAAAAAGTTTGCTTTATTCAAAGCACCATCGACAATATCCATGAACTCGAAGACAGCTTCGGCCTAAAAAACAAATAACATTTTGTATGAACACGGGCTATTCGCTCCGCGAATACGCCCGTGGCGGCGGCTATTCGCTCCGCGAATACGCCGCACGCACCCGTCAGACACAATTTGTAACCAACACGAAACGATTGTTCTGGCCATAGTGAATGACAACATACACTTTCGGCCGAAAACCGTTGTTTTGCATAACCACAAATGAACAGCTTCAACCAAGCATCCACATAACACGTGATTTCCAATAAAGGATAATGCAATGAGAAAACTCAGTTTATTGTTGACCAGTCTCGCGATACTGACCACAGCGACAGCCTGTAATGAGTCTGTTCACTGGTTGGAATGTGATGAAAACCACGTCGATACAGAATACTGCGTGGGAGGACAGATCTATCTGTGCTCATACAATCAGAACAACAACACCATGTCAGATGGTTATTACCTCGACCAGACCGATGGCACGTGCGATGACAGCACACCCGACATCATAGAAGTCGCCTGTCAGCAGAATCAGACGATGTGTAAAGACAACACGCCCTACACGTGCAGTCAGGGCAAATGGAAAAGCGGCACAGCCTGCTCAAACGACCAGGTTTGTGTGACGGGGACGTGCATGTCCTGTCTTCCTGGCACGACCAAGTGCGATGACAACGGCGACCTCGTGACCTGTAACCCGTCGGGCATTTGGGATGCACCGAACACGTGCCCGCCAAATACCATGTGCGGCATCGACCCGACCAGCAACCAGGCTGCGTGCATCGACGCACCCGCCACCTGCACGCTCGACGATGGTTCCACGATCGAACAGGACCAAAAGATCTGTCTCAATGACGACACCAACGCCAAACACGCAGTCATGCGTTGTCACAACGGCGAACTCAAGGAAGACACCGTGTGCGACGAAGCCAAACACGAAGTCTGCAGCACGCTCGACGACGAATTCGGCTGCTTTGCCACGATCGACTCCGTCATCGGGGCCCCCTGCTCCTGTCAGGATGAATCAGCCTTCCCATGCCGTTGGAGCTATACCAGCGACGAACTGAAAAGCTTGTTCCATTCGAGCAACTCGCACCTTGTCGACATCAAAACTGCCATCAACGAAGGCGTTGAACTGCTCATCCCGAACTTTTTCCCCGGCGTTGACGCCATCGTCACCGAAAATGACGCTGCCAAAACGCTCCAATCCCAAATTGCTGACCTCAACGACGGACTCGCCGTTGGTTGCTACCGATCCGCGTCGATCCCACTTTCCTCCATTTCGACAGCTGACAAAATCAGAGACGCCATCAACAACACGGTCGATAACTACAAAGTGGCCATCGCTAAAACGCTCCAAAAAACCGATAGCCTGCCCAATGGCTTTGCCAACGAGACCGGCATCGATTTCTCACTCAGTTATGCTGACCTCACGGACGAACAGAAAAACGAACTCAACGCTTTCGTCGATACTTATTTCAAAGACCAGATCGGCTTCGAACTAGCCCCGATGATCACCATGATCACGTCGCTCGTCGACGTTTTGCTGAAAGACATTCGTTTCACGTCCGAAAATGGTTATCTGACCGCCGGTGCATTCCTCGCAGAAGTTGAACTCAACGGACCGATCGGCTCACGCCTCTTCGACGACCGCAGCTCGAATAGCCAGAAACTCACCGATCAGCTCACCAAACTCAATGCGGGTGACCCACAAAAAGCCATGACAAGCGCGCAGTGTCCTGAAGGCTCGACCTTCCTGGCCTATCGCATCAACCAAGAAGTTTTGCCGATCATAGACACGATCGGCGACGCCGCCATGACCATGGCCATGTGCTTCAAAAATTGTAACTCTGACTATGATTGCCCCGCTGGCAACCAGTGCCTGAACCTGCCGAAGTCGAATTACGATTTTGAAAACGACGCTGTGTTGAAAGATGCTCAACTTGAAATGGTACGCGTGTGCTTCGACAAAGCCACGGTCGATAACCTGCAGACCATGCTCGACGACGCCAACATTGCACCAACGTCCATTTAACCCTCGCCCCCCCATCACGTAGCGCGCTACATGCCGAAACACACTTGATGCAGCGGTTACAACTCAACCTAGGATGTTTTGCCTGGTCAGAAATACAAAATCTCAGCCTTAGCGAAGCCGAAGGCAAGCAGGCTGAGATTGGGGCGAGCGGGCGCGATTTGTCCGAAGCCGAAGTGTAGCGACGTAACGTGGTACGTCGTCGCGGCCGCCGACTCCAAAATTGAGTTTACGATGATCTGCCTTAACATTCCTGAAGTTGGTACGGCCGTGTGGCATGTTTGAGCGAAGCGAGTTCCACACGGCCGAAAAATAGCGCCGGGGGGCGGTAGAGACGTGCGGTCCGCGCGTCTCTCCGTCCCCCCGCGCGCCGCAGGCCAAGGCCTGCTCAAAAACAAAATGCTAAAGGATCAACGAAAAATCTATAACAAATTATCATCTCCGGCTGAACAGTAACAAATTAATATATACATAATCACTTCTGGTTTTACAGTTTCACATTTTCACGATATTATCGATGACTAGCGCCACGTTGGTGCTCTATTTCCCCAGGAGGCCCCATGAAAATTGTTGTTTTAACGGGTAGTGCCCGTCTTCAAGGTAACTCTTCAAAACTCGCCGATGCATTCATCGAAGGTGCCAAAGAAGCTGGTCACGAAGTCAAACGTTTTAACTGCGCTGAACTCAAGATCGGTGGTTGCCTCGGTTGCAACTATTGCATGGAACACGACTCGGTCTGTTGCCGAAACGACGATTATGCCCAGCTTCGCAACGACCTGATCAGCGCCGACGCCATCGTATTCGCTTCACCCGTCTACTATTTCGGCCTGGCGGCTCCATTAAAAGCCGCCATCGATCGTTTCTACGCCATCGACAAACAGCTTCACTGTGCAAAGAAGACCGCTTTATTGCTCTCACTCGGCGATACCGAAGCTGAGACGGCACAACCGACGATTCTAAACTATCGCGCATTTACGGGCTACCTCGGCTGGACAGACTGCGGATCAGTCATCGCTTATGGCTGCTATGGCCCCGACGACGTCCTCAAAACCGATGCCATCGCTCAAGCCAAACGCCTTGGCCAATCCATCTAACACCATTTTAACACCAGCCTGATCGAGCCTATTCACTTCAACCACGCTCGATCAGGCTTCCAGCGTTTAGGCAGCCCTCTTCGACTAAAACAAGCCAAAATAGACCTGATGATGGTCACCATACGCATAACCGACCGTTACTCGCTGAACGAGCCGATACCCCAAACCAAGATCAAAATGCAAAGCCGCGCCCACGGCTGGACTCGATCTCATCATATCAAATTCACCCGCTTGCCAGGCGTAGCCCCAGTCACCGAACACCGACATACTGATGCGCTGAAGACCAACAGGCAAGGTCGAATGACCGAGCTGCGCGTCTAAAAGACCAAAGTTATACTCCGCGTGCGCATACAAATAGTGATTGCCAACCAAATTCCCCTCAGCATACCCGTGAATCATCGCGTCTGAACTGCTTTGCGACAACAAACTCGACAATGAAAAGGCAGTCGAAGTCGACAATGAAAACGGCGTTCGACCAGCATCTTGAACGTACGAGCCGCCACCAGCCAGTTCCACGCCAAACGCGTGAGTTTCCAAATACGGCATCGTCCAGAAAGCTCGCAGATTCGCACTGGCGATCAACGCGTATGCCGAGTCACCAAGCCAGGGCGCTTCTAGACGCAAATTGGTGCTCAGCGTCACGCCATCACTTCGTCCAACAGCTTTTTCAAACGAGCGCATCGTCGAAAACGTGTACTTGAACACAAGCGCATTTTGCCAACCGAATGAAGGCAAACGTGGCGGCTTTCCTGTCGGATCGCTCAATGACCAACTAAATCGCTCACTCGACTGAACGTGCGACACATTGAATCCCAACAAAAACGTCGATCCGAATGTTCTCCCTGAAACAGAGCGCGTCGCATAGACGGACGCCGTCGCATTCTGATACTCAAATTCACGATTTTTGTGCCCATCGAACCACCATGCCGTGCTGTTCACACAGCCGGCACTCAAACCGATGTTCCACAACAAGCGCAGGTATTCGTAATCAAATGCAAAATCGAACGAATCGATCCTCGACTGATAGTCGGCGGCCACCGCATAGTGATGGTGGTCAAGAAAATCTCGGCCACTAAATGAAAGCCCGACCGTGACATCTTGCATATTTCCCGAAAACGAAGGCGTCCAAGACTGAGGAAACATCCAGCGCCACGGTTTATCAGCTCGTTCTTTCACCTCAATATTCTTGAGTTTTTTGGCAAAAACCACATTTGCCGCATCCGGCGACCCGCTTTCACCGCTTTCAACAGGTTTTGTTACGAGTTCAGACGCCAAAATGCGCGCAATGCCCTGACCACGAGACGTGTAGTGCATATACACGACGTCGCCGTTAGCGAGTGTCGTCGGCGTCATTATGCCTTCCAAACGATGCGTCGTTCGCACGGTATGACCAGTAGCGAGTGTATAGGCATAGCGTTGCAGCGCCCCACGCGTGTCAGGCGAAACATAGGTGATCGTTTGGCCGTCCCAGCTGAATGTCGGCGACATATCGATAACATCTGAATGTGTTACGTCCTGCCAAGTCGAATTGTTTTTGAGGTCACCGACCGTGTTCCAAGCAATGTCGTGCTGAACAGCTTCAGGATCAAAACGCGAAAGCACTAATCGATCGTCATCCGGCGAATTTTGGCCCCACACGTTGATTTCGTCGAGTTGCTCAAACGGCGCTGCCGCATAAACGACCTCGAATTCACGCAACGCCATATCCTCGTGGAGCGCATTGAGCGACACTCGCACGACAGACGACGTTTCATGTTCCTGAACAACGAGGTAAAGCGAAGAAGCACTTGCCCCAACCGAGCGAACATGGGCATCCCGAGTCACACGATAGGTCGTCTTCCGAGACATATCGTAAGCATACAACGAAGCTTGCTGTATATACCCGTCGATCGCCTCACTATGAATGAAATACAGCGTTTCACCATCGTTTGACCAGGCACTTTGGCATGTTCCCCAACACTCAGTCAGCGGTAACTCGCCGTGTGTGTGCACATCATAAAACATCAACATGCGGCGATGCGCACCATCATTACGTGCGTAAACGAACTGGTCATATTTTGGACGCGCGACTGGGTGACCATGTCTGAACGGCGAAATGAGTTCGTTAGCCGGCGTCTCAGCTTCCTCAAGCGAGTAAGCCGCTTTTTGACTGTGCGCACGACTAATTTCATAACGGCGCCACTGATCCCAAAGTTGGTCCCACGTTTTACCAAAGGTACGCACTGCCACGCGATTCATCGCATACGGAATGACCTGACGCGAATAGGCGTGAATATACTCGATGATTTTGTGCTCACCATAGTTTTGCGCCAACCACTGAATAAAAAAAGCGCCATAGAGGTAAGACGCGGCTCCGGCGGGCCAATCCACAAGACCGACCGACATGCCACCAAGTGTTGGCAAACGCCCGTCCAATGCCGCATTGCGAATCATTGACTGATAGATTGGCGAACGCAGTCGCCCGCCTGTACTCGTCTGAGTTTCAGAATAGACCGCCAAGCCTTCCGTAAACCAACGTGGAAGCGTCGCGTTACCGCGCGCGAACTTGCCCATGACTGCGTTCAAAAACGTGTAAAAACCATTATCACTCACATCCATGTGCAGAACATGTGTGTATTCATGGTAGATGAGCAGGCGCATCCAGTCGTCGTAATTGCCCAGTTCCTCATCAACTTCAGGTGTCCAGGCATAAAGATGTATCTCGTTGCGCGACACGACGCGAGCCCAACCATTCGCATCGTCGATATGATCTTCAATCGCGATATGTGTTTTTTCGCGCGAGACCGAATCAAACTTAGGCGCCAAAACGCGATGCGCCTCTTCAGCAATTTGAATGGCACGCGTGGCAAAGGCTTCTCGCGACACAGGTGAATGCACCACGAAATGCTCGCTTTCCAATTCAAAATATGCCTCGTGCGGGTCACCATAAGCATAAACCGTGCGAGGTTGAAAAGCGACCAAGCCGACCAAGAGGCACACGAACGTCGACCAACGCGCAAGAACACATCTGTTCAACCGACTTGTTCGTTTTTTCGAAGTTTTGGCGAAAAGCGACATATAAAACTCATGAAATTCGAGAAGAAACGCTTGAATATTCAAGCATAACCGAATTGGCGTGAGTCAAAGCATGAAAATGGCAAAAAAAAAGCACCTAAAAAGGTGCTTTTATGGGTGTAGAAGGAATCGAACCTTCAACCTGCGAATTAAGAGTCCGATGCTCTGCCAATTGAGCTATACACGCGCAGTCAGATTTTTTTTTCAAAGGGTGGGTAGTGGGTCTCGAACCCACGACCTCAGGAACCACAATCCCGCGCTCTGCCAACTGAGCTACACCCACCATTCGGTGTTACGAACTTTCGTTCGTTCGTGCCAACGAGCGACGCTTTTACGCTTTTACTTTTCGCGCGTCAACTTTTTTTTTAATTTTTTGTGCAGAAAAAAAGAGCGCGCCATTTTTAGGCGCGCTCCTACTTTCATGATTTACTCATGTCGACGACGGCGCGAGGCCAATCCAAACCCAAACGCTCCAAGCAAAAGCGCCAGTGGGAACTGACCACCGTTGGAAAGCGGCACAGAGGAACAGTCATCGCTGACCGAGTTGCCTCCTTTCAAATGCGAACCACCAGACGTCCCCGGATCATTATCACCAGTTCCCGGCTCGTCATCGTCACCATTCTGATCGCCATTCCCCGGCTTATTGTCTTCATCGTTCGGATCGACAGCCCCCTCAACCACCGTACCGGCAGGAACGATCTGGATCGCATCATAAACAACGCGCTTACCGTCGTTATCCTTGAGATCTTCGCCCGTCGCATCCATGAGCTGAACGTATTGAGACGTGCCTTCTTCGAGGTTGAACGTGGAGATCTTGTACCAACCCGATTTACGCGAGAAGTCGATCGGATAAGTCACACTCGATTTGCCCGCACGGACCGTGTACGGAGCGAGCTTGGAAACTGCACCAATGTTGTTCTCTACATAAACATAGATGTCGTAACTGCCCGCCTTCGTGACGTTGAGGTGCCACGTGCCAACCGCGCTCGGCATGCCATTCGTGATGTAGGCATAATACATGTGGTTGTCATAACCAAAATCAAAGAACTCGTTCCAACGCAACGAACTAGCACGTGAAAAACACTTATCCGTCTCATCAATAATCACGGAAGGACGACCATCGATCACCGTACTGCAACCTTCGGGCATGGTGGGCGTCGTCCCGTTCCAGGGTTCGTATGTCGTCGAATCACTCGGCTTCAGCACGCATCTACCACCCGAACAGATCTTATCCGCCTCACAGGTCGTCGAATTTGACCAACTGAGGCACCCCAGGGCGTTCTTTTCACACTTGGTTACGCGATTGTTGTTACAGGACAACTCGCCTTCAATACATTCATCCTCACATTCCGAAGATTTTTCGACACACGCGCCTGAAACACAAACAGAATTGGTATCACACGCTTTTGCAGCGGTCCAATCGAGACAACCGTTGATCGTCTCACAGGTACTAACGCCATTATCCACGCATTTGACGTCACCTTTAGAACACTGATTCGCGCATTTTTTGACACAAACGCCATTGGCGCAGCTCTGATCATCGCCACATGCCGTCACACCAGACCAGGCCGTACAATTGTTGCTTCCGCGCGAGCATGTACGAACGCCATTGCCAGAACATTCCTTTGCACCTTCTGTACAGGCATCGGTGCAAGCCGGAGCTTTGCAAACGCCGCCTTCACAGGTCTGACCACTGGCGCAGTTCGTGACGCCGGACCAAGCTGTGCAGCCATTAGTCCCCTTCGAACACGTGCGAACGCCATTGCCGGAACATTCTTTTGCACCTTCCGTACAAGCGTTCGTGCAGGTCTCGGCGACGCTCAAACGGATCGCGTCAAACGCGATGCGCTTGCCATTCGTATCGGTGTAAGGCTCACCAGACGCGTCGCTCAGTTTCACCCACTGATCGCCGCCCTTTGCAAAGTCGAACGTACCGATCGTCACCCAGCCACTCTGCGTCACATTCACCGCCACGGTCTTTTCAGAGCCGTTCGCACGCACCGTATAAGGCGCACGTTCGCTCATCGCACCAATGCCCGAAGCGATGTAGGCTTCCACTTTATATTTCCCCGCAGCAGCCATGTTAAGTTTCCACGTACCAACGGCTTCAGCTGCTTTATCCCAGACATAGGTGTAAAAAAGGTGACTGCCGGAACCCGCCGACAATTCGTGCCACGAATTCGAAGCTTCACGGGAGAAACAAGCGTCGGTCTCTTCCAACGTTCCGCCGCCAGCAGGAATAACGGTTTCACACTTCACAACCGGAGCATTCACGCATGAACCTTCGGCCTGCGTGATTCCAATGTCGTCGCCATAAAAGAAGTGAATGATGTATTGCCAGTCTTTGCCGGCACTGGCCAGACATTTTGCGCCATTCTGGCTCATACACCCACGATTGGCTTTATTACTTGCCGCGACCCAGCCAAGACTGGACTGCGTAACATTACTGCCACTCTTACCAAGGTTATACGTAACGTATTTTTGCTGACTGACCCACCCCGCGCTCGAACTGTCTCCTGTAAATTTGCACTCGTTGTTCAAGTAACCAACCGTGCTGCCCGAAACATAAAATGCACAGATCGGCGCATTGCCATAGGTCAAAACAATACCGGATGTCGCATTCGCCGCTTCACGATGTTTGTCGGCCGTCGACGTATAGGAGCAGCTATAAACCTGATCACCCTGGCTGTTATTGATCGGGTTGGACGCGGTTCCCGCATTGTTGTTCAGTTTGTAATAAGCAAACGTACGCGCAGAAACAGCCTGCGCTTTTAATCCTTCGGTGCCGGCACTGCCGTTCTCACACGCGGTTACACCAGGCACATAGTCGGATTCCATTGCCACGGCACCAAAACCGTTCACGTAGATCGTGCACTGGGCTGAAAGCGGCGCTCGGTTGACCGAAAAATCCTTGCCCCAGTCAGGCAAACAGCTCTCATCCATGCAGTCTGAATCCACGCAGCCGTTCAACATCAGAACGGAAGCCAACAACAATGCTTTTTTGAAATGTTCAGTTCTCATACAGTTCTCTCCCGTGATCGTAAGAACCTAAAATAATGGCGGAATATTTTACCAGTTTCAGGCAACAAAATCACGTCTTACCCACACGTTTAGAACAACGCCGACGAAGCGACGCTTTTTAGTCTGCGTTCGTCCAACAGCCTGGAATACGAGCCCCGCACGCGTCACAACAGCCTTGGTTCAGACCGACGCGCGTCGTCTCAAAACCACGTCGCCGGATCAGCGTGTGCCCACAGGCCGGGCACTCGGTTGCCGTCGTCATACGCACGTTTCCAGGATATACGAAGTGAATGCCTGCCGACCGAGCCAATTCTGTCGCATGGATCAACGTCTCGACAGGCGTTGGCGCAATGTCCAACGCCTCACACGCCGGATGAAATGCGCTCAAATGCAGCGGCACATCCTGACCAAGTTTTTCGACGATCCAAGCAAATTCAGCCTGCAGCATGGCATCCGAATCGTTGATGCCAGGCACGATCAACGTCGTGATCTCCAACCAGAACCCGGGCTTGCGGTGCATCACTTCGAGCGTATGCAGAACCGTGTCAAGCCGGCCATGTGCCCAAGTCTTATAAAAATCTTCAGAAAAGCCTTTGAGATCAACATTCGCCGCATCAAAAGGCTCCAGCCAGTCCTCCAAGGCCGCCGGCTGAATGAACCCGGCACTCACCAACACATTTTTCATGCCACGCTTTTTAGCGATCACGGCGATGTCATGCGCATATTCAGCCCAAACGATCGGTTCGTTATAGGTGTAGGCAATCATGTTGCAGCCACTGCGTTGGGCGGCCAAAACGACCTGGTCAGCCCCAACTTTTTGCGCCATCGGCACATACGACGAGCGCGAAAGGCTGTCATTCTGGCAGCCACGACAGCGCAAATTGCATCCCAGCGTGCCCAACGAGTAGATCATGCTTCCCGGATAGTAGTGATTCAACGGCTTTTTTTCGATGGGATCGACATGCGACGCAACGGGTTCGCCATAAACGAGCGAATGAATACCATCGTCTTTGGCCATGCGAACGTGACAGACACCCACCTGCCCCACATGCAGTCGACAGGCATGTGGACAAAGGTCGCACTGCCAAACACCACTTTCCTGAAGATGACAAAACTTCATTTCTGTCCCCTGAATAAAAGAAAAGGCGAAGTTCGATCACTTCGCCTATTCATAGCTCGATTCCGCTCAAGCCCCAAGCTTGCCCGGGGCGGCAGCAACTCAATTAAAAGCGGAACGTAAGTCCCAAACCAGCACCATCTTCATTGATGTAGGGCGCCGGCAGGACAAACGCCGACGAAGCCTCGTCTTCACCGTTGTCACTGTATTTGATCGCATCAACGATAATCAGGGCAAGACCAGCGAGGAAGAGCGCACCGCCCGCCCCGGCAACACCGCCGCCGATATATTGCTTATCGTAGGTCTCTTCTTCTTCAGCTTTAACTTCCGCATTTCCCTTACCACCGCAATCTACATCGATTGTAGACGGATGTTTTTTGGCGCACTCCGCGTCTGCTTTGTAGTCAAAATAGGCAACGCCCCAGTAGGAGAAACCAAAAGCCATCGCGGCCAAGCCGCCACCAAAAAGCGACCAGCCGACGGATTTAAAGATGAGCGAACGTTTCGCTTTTTCTTCAGGGGTCAGACCGCCATTTGCAGCAATCGCTTCATAGTCAATGACTTCAACAGGCACCGTCGTCACTTCGCCGGCCACGGCATCGGCGCGCAACGTATTAAAGCCAAAATCAGTTTTGGCATAGATCGCGTGAGAACCAGGCGTCAAATACATCGTATTCGTATGACAGGCGAATTCCTTACCGCCATCGACTGTGATCAACATATTCGGCGTCACACATTCCAAAACGACCTTCGCCGAACATTTTTCACGAAGTTCATCGGCAAACTGCTGAGTTTTTCGAATGATGGCATCATGGGTAAAGTAGTCGCTGTCCGGCGCATCTTCAACATGTTCGTAAGCATAACGCGCTTCGAGACATTTTCCCTGCGTATCGTAAGTTCGTCCTAACTGCATCCAGACGAAGTCGATCTCCCCCAACTGGAGCATTGCAGTAAACAACTGTTCTGCTTTTTTGTAATCACCAGCCAAAGTCGCTTCGGTCGCCTGGTTGCTAAGCATCGCCTGTTCACTCGACACTTCAACGGTCTCTGCCTGAGCCACAGAAGTCACGGATAATGCCGTCAACATACCTGCAAGGATGAGTTCTTTACGCACTTTTTTCTCCATAAAATCAGGGAAATCAAACAAAGATAGCAAGCATTATAGTCACATACGACAATAACTGCAAACAAACAGCGCACATGTCAGTTTCACGCGTTTCAATTCAGATGAGCTTCACACTGCCTGTCTTTTAGGCGCGGCTATTTCATACGCCGCGCCCGCGTCGCTTCTCCCTCGCCAGGAGACGCAAAAATTTGCGTCTCCAGGCTCGGTCAATACGCGCCGCATTTTATATTCACTAGACAACGCATACGTTTCCCCAGCTATTACTCTGGCCATAGTTAATTCGAACAAACACCTTCGACTGGAGGCAGCTAAGTGTTTTCTAACCATGTCCACAACAACAAGCCGCCACTTTCACGCAGGCAAAAAAAAGCCCCGAAGGATCTCGGGGCTAATTTGAACTAATCGCGACAATTAGTGCATGGATTTGAAGGTGTTCCAGAGACGGACTGCGGCTTCACGAATACCGTTGTCGAGGGCGTCCACATCTTCTTTCTTCCAATCTTTGGCATCGGCACGCGCGAACGTGGTGAGGTCGCGACGGTTGTCGAAGCAGGAAACCGGAACGTAGTAGGTCTTGCCATGAGCGTCGATGTGAAGCGTATTTTCACGGTCGGATTTTTCGATAAGGTAGACCATATCGTCCATACCGTAATCCTGACGCATAACCGATTCAGGCGTGCCGTGGAAGAGGATCGATTTGTCTTCACCCGGACGAGCACGGTCACGGTTTTTACGACGGGATTCTTCCGGCGTGACCCAGATGTAAAGGATGGAGGCGCGCTGAAGCAGTTCGTCGGAAAGCCAGGGAAGGCTGCCCTGATAACCGTAAAACGCTTTGAGGTTTTCGGGGTTTTCACCATCCGGGCCGCCACGGCTGAATTCGATAACGATCGTTTTGCCTTCACGGGATTTCAGAACGTTCTTGATCTTGTCATCAAAAAGTTCGCGAGCTTCGGATTCGAGTTTTTCTTCGAGTTTCGCACGAACGGCGGGGCTCAAAGCAGCGATCTTCGCTTCACCGCCGACCATCACTTCGGCAGCATCCAGACGTTCAAAGAGACGAATGGCAGCATATTTCGGATTTTCAGCTTTACCACTCAGAATCTCATGGTAATCTTCGTTCAAAAGCTGAATCAAGGCAGGCCAATCATACGCATCGATGAACGGACCATTACGGCCATCGCCATCGTCATCCGTATGATAAATGCGGGGTTCGCCCATTTCTTTGAGCGCTTCATCGATGACGAGCTGAATGTGAACATACGGATAGTCGTCGAGCTGAATCGTCGGACCCATGTGGAAGCCTTCAGGGTCGTGGTTCGTAAGGAAATTACGAACTTCCGATTTGCCCGACGCAGGAAGGGCCAACAACAAAAGCGTGTCAAAAATTTCTGCCATTTTTTTCTCCTAACTTAGTTACCCGCTCACCATGAACGGTTCTGAATTGCGAAAGCCATTATCCCCCTTATTCCGTCCTTTTAGCAAGCAGAATTTGTCCGCAAGCCCAATAACCACAAGGAATTACATGTAGGTTTACACCTTCAGTGGTCATTCAATAGCCACCGACAAACCGTCGGAAAACGCCGTGCCCAACAGGTTTCGTAATGCACACCACCTTCCTCAATATTGAGGAACAATTCGTGATCACCATAGCCCAGAGCTTTGAGATGGTTGTAAAAATCCAGCGTTATGTGCGCATAATCCATAAAGATCCCGCAAATCGTG
>JAZUKH010000020.1:0-23032 GCA_045643185.1 Myxococcota bacterium
CTTACGACGTCTTCTGAAAGGCTTTGACGGCGTTATCATGGGCATCAGCGCCGGATCGATGAATTGTGCAGACATCGTTTATTCCCTGCCCGAAGAACCTGGGGAAGGCGTTGATCCAAACTACAAGCGTTTTCTGCGTGGACTTGGGCTCACCAACATCAACATTTTACCGCACTTTCAAAAGGTTTGTCATGACAGACTTGATGGATTGCGCCTCTACCGCGACATTGCTGCCGGCGACAGCCACGGTCACAAATTCTACGTTTTTGTTGATGGCAGTTACATGATTCAAGAAAATGGCACTCAGATCATTCGCGGCAAAACGCGTTTGCTGCAAGACGGCCAGTTTTGCCTTATCTGCAAAGACGAAGAAGAGATCGTTCTCGAATGCCCAAGCGAAGAATAGCTATATCCCCGTTGACAGCCAATTTGCCAGGACGCAGCAGACCGTAGGTCGAGGGGGTAGCGGCGTATTTTTCGTGAGAAAAATAGCCGCGTAGGGGGAGACTTCCCCCGCAAAATATATAAAATTAGAATTAATTATTTACGGCGTTTTTGAATGGATATTGTAAGGACATCATAATCGAGTAACGAGGCACGGGCACGCTTTGCTTTTCGTAATAATAACGATAGGTCGGCGACTTGGTCATATTCTCCGAAAAAGCGTATGAGCCTTGTAGCATCAAACCAATATCCAGCGGTAAGGCCACCGTGATCTGCGGCTGGAAGATGGCATAAAATGGCGTCTTATATTTTTCGTTCGAAGCGTAATTCGAATCAGTCTCAGGCGTGCCACCGACAAGGAACATCGCGAGATCGGCCGTCAAATTATCATTCATATAGGTGGCACCAAGTTTAAATCGATGCATGGCATCATCGGGTACGAGCGACTTTTTCCCCTCATTAAACTTACCTAAACTATATAAGAAATTGTAATGCGTATAGAATTCCCAGTTTTTACCAAACGACGCATTATAAGAAAGCTCAAAACCATAGATCTGAGCGCCATTCTCAGCTTGTTTTGGCATATAACGTCCACTGATACCTTGGGTGGCGTTGGCAAGTTTAGTTTCATACTTGGTAATGATCAGGTTATCCATGAACGTAGCAAAGGCGTCCATACGAATCTTCATAAAATATGTCGGCGTAAAGAGAAATGAGAGCTCGATATTATGTAGATTTTCGGGTTCCAGCTTGGGATCACCGGCATATTCATAAGTATAGGCGTAAAGTTGATAGAGCGACGGCTCTTTAAATGAATAACCGTATGAAAGACGCATCGTCATCCAGTCGGTCCATTTTCCGAGAAAAGCGAAACGCCAGGACGGCGCATAATCGGGCTTATAATGGTCGTCAAGATAGACACGATAAGCGTCGAAACGGCCACCGAGCGTCAAAATAATGCGATCATTCCACAAACGTTGCTCGTCCTGCAAAAAGATGGACGGCGTCGTGTGCCCAAGCACCTGAGCATTAATACGGTCTGAGGCAATGACGTTGTTATCCCCGACGAGCAACGAGTTACCATCAACAAAATCGCCTGAATCAATGTGCTGATATTCCATAACGAGGCCGCCGATCAACTGATTCGTTTTTAAAATCTGCCAGTTGACCTGAGCTAACGCATACAACTTGTGCTGGAATGCCTTAAAATCAGTGTTTAATCCTTCCGCAGAGTCACCTGTCGAGGAAACGTAGCCAATGCCATAATCTTTTTGATCATATTCACCAAATCGATATGACAAAATGCCAAGTAATGAAACGTCATCATTAAAAGCCGTCTCATAGATAAAATCATTATAAAATTCGCGACGATTAAATCGGTAAGCACCCAAAACACTGACAGGCTTGTCAACAACGCCTTCAAAAAGCTCGGCATCGCCCATATCGTAAGCGACATTCGGCACGGTTTCTGACCCATCACCACCAGCGTAAATGTCGGTAAAGCCTAAATTCCATTTAAATTTATTATAATGGAATTTAAAATCGATGTTATACCAAGATTTATCGGAATTTGAGTCAATATTTTCGTATCGCCAGGCTGTAGGATTTTTTCGGCCATTGGCATTCTGACTGCCTTGATCCATGGCATAATTTGTATAAACGTAATCGCCGACGAGTCCAGCGCCTTGTGTCGTGTTGCCAGCGACGTGTGCAAGAACGCCAAGGTCTTTATCTTTGCTATTATAAGCAGCGATCGCCGAGGCTTTGAAAGTCAAGTTATTCTGCATGGCAACGCGATATTCGCCATATCGGTTGATATCACCGGGTTCCTTCGTAAAAATATTCACGACACCCTGAAACGCGCCAGAGCCATAGAGTGCAGAGCCCGGACCGAGCACGACTTCGATACGTTTGATCATCTCGACAGGATAGGTCTCGTCGAGCCAAATGCCAGAATCACGCACATCGTTCATCGGCACGCCGTTTTGCAACCACAAAATACGCGAGTTATTATCTTCGGTGCCCACGAGACCACGAATCATAACAGACTGAAAACCCGACTTGGTCGTGAGTGTCTGCACACCAGGCACGTGACGCAAGATCTCAGCGAGTGTGCGCCAGCCGTGCGCATTGATCTCGCGATCGGTGATGACGTGGATCGTCGACGGCGCTTCGTTGATGAACTGGCGCTTTTTGGCGGCAGAAAAGACGACGTCACCAGCGTTCAGTTCAAAACTCTGCTGAAGGTAATTCTCGGTCGCACGTTGGTCTTTGTAATAGGACTCAACGGGATGATCCTCGGTCAACCCGGGCGGACGAAGATCCGGACCGATCTGTGCGAAAGCATTTTCTGACATCAAAACCAAAGCGGATGTCAGAGCGAATAATGAAAGGCGAGTCGTGCGTGTTTTCATAGTCATTTTCTCGTATTGAACATCCAAAAATATTATTGATTATTGGCTTTAAGTGCCGAGACATTCTCTGGACTACAGGTTGAATCAAGCACGTTATGTGCATTTGCCGTTTTGGAGATCCAACGCGTGTCGGCCAGCTCACCCGATTCGAAAAGACGATTGTAATTAAGAATGCACGAAAAATCGTCGGGGCTTAAACCATCGACTGTTTTAAATTCACCAACGGAAGCGCATACATCAATTTTGTCTTCATCCGGGTTAAATTCAGCCGGTGTGAAATACTGCATGACCAAATTCGTAATATATACATCATCCTGAGTATAAACGCTCGTCGAAGTATACGGGGTCAAACGATATTCGTCACCATCGGTCGTCAAAAAGCTGTTAGTCAACACTTTTATGACCGCAGCTGCGTTACCAGCTTCATTCAACTTGATTGCCACGGAGCCACTCGATTCTTTTTCATTCACCACTTCGACCGAGCGATAAAGATCAAACGTCATGGTCGCGTTCGCCACAGAACACTCTGTATATTGAGTATTTTCCTTGCTTGAAATGCAAAGCATCTTGGGATTCGGCGTGACTTTGATCTGCACGATGTCACTCACTTCCGTATCCGCCACGCTGTACGTTCCAAAAGCACACGAAGCGCCCTCACGGGTCGAACAGACGACGCCCTTGTTATCCGGTGTCAGAGTGAGGTAGATCGGCTCGATCAACGCGCCGTATTTATCGACGAGCCACGCTTCATGAATCACGGCACGATCGGTGTCATGATCGATCTCAAAAGCCACCAAAAGGCGAGAAAGCACCGGGAAACCACCATAATCAAAGTCGCCCGTCGCCAATCCACGATAAAGCGCCGAATTGATGACATCCATGAGTTGCGGGGCCGTCATTTGAACGACTTCAACCGTATTGGCGAAGGGCGTAGCTGTTTCGATCACTGCGTCTGTCAAACGGCCCATGTCCACCTGACGCACGTTGCCGGCATTCATCAAACCTACGTCAGCCGAAACATTCGTCGTCTTTTCGACATAGTTAAAAATCGCATCCGCGATCATACTGGTTCGATACGTCGACATGGAGCGGTCAAAATTACGGTTCGACGTCACATAGTCGTTAAACTCAAAGAGTGCAGCCTCGTAGAAACTGCCATCACAAACAGGAAAAACGGAAGCCTGGTAAAGACAAGTCCAGGCTGCAGAAAGCGTCGAAACTTTATCTGGAATATCGATCTCGCTATCCGACAAACTGTTGAGCGCGCGATAGCACTGCAAATAGTCATCGTAGCCCTCTACCTCGTCAGATTTCAGGCTGGCAAAACTTGAGATCGTCTTGTCATTTGAGAAATAATCCAAATAGGCGAGGCACTTGTTATTCGTATCGAATTGCTTGATATAGGAATTTTTCTTAAAGAAGGTCGTGCATTCAGCGACGCTGGGCGCATAAAGATCAAAAGAAGCGCTACCATCTTGATAAGGCACTTTTGCATGATGAGAGATAACAGGAACGATATCAAACGCCGTCGCATCCACTTTGTATGTTGAAGCATTCGTCTCAGAAACAGGAATATTCTCATCGAGAATGGCCTGAACAGACAACCTCGCCGTATAATTACCAGCCGTTGGCAATTGAATGAAATAAATACGATGCTGCGTTGCATTCTGAGAATTCAGAACGTCAAGGTGATAACAAGGCAAGGACGGAGAAAGCCGCAACTGACAATACTCAGACTTAGAATTATCATCAGAATTCATAAGAATATTGCCATGATTCATGTATTCAATAAACTTATTTTGTTCTGTGGTCTGACTAAGTTCGTCATACGCTCCGCTACGACAGAAAGGTAAAGCGCCATAGTCTTTAGGCATAGTACACTTACTGTTATTATATAAAGTCTCATTATAATAAAACGGAATGATGCGTGGTTCACTATATCCTTCGCCTACAACGGCAACGATGCTATTAAAGATCTCGCTGCGGATCTTGGCAATGAGTTCCAAATATTTATGCTCTATTTCGGGATCGTTCAAATTCAACTGACTCGACGTTGCAACATTGAATACTTCCTTCAAACGTTCCGAAGGCACAACAAGCTTACTGGAGCAGTCATCGATATAATCTGAATTCGCGAGGCTGAAGAGCGCATCAAAAAAATTCGTTAAACTATCATCGATTGTCACCAGGTGCGACGTCAAAACGAAGGCACGCGCGTTTTTGTTATAGGCAGTTTCAAGTGCCTGCGCAATGACGCAAAATTCGCTGTTGATACTCGTCGTACCGAAACTACCTGCCGTCACAGCACTCATCGTTTCAGAGTCCAACACGCCGACAACAGCAACACGAAGCGGATTATCCGCTTCGTTTTCGGCGAAAATGTCAAAAAATGCGTAGTCCGTTACCTTACCAAGACGCGCTGCATTATTCAAATTCGCGGCGACGTATTGATAATTCGATATTTTAATGGCCTCTTTCAAATATTCGGCCGAGTTATCAAAACTGTGATTACCAAAAGTGTCGACATCCAGGCCAAGCGCATTGAGCGTCTGCGTGGCTGGCCAGTCATTAAAGATCATCGACACGCGCTGCGACAGACCAAAGCTGTCACCATCACCCACATGGATCTGCTGATGATCGTTTTTGAACCCATCCCAGGCCAGGCTTAAGTTATACGCGCCACTCTGCTGATATTGGCATTCATACGCGCTGATACCCGAAATATCGGACTGATGGATCATGGCCTTCAGCTTCATTTCGGTACCAGCATCAAGGCCATGGACCTGCGTGCACTCAATGTCCACAACGTGATCACCATAGTGGACCGGCTCAAGTGAGATCTTCTCTAATTGATAATTATTATCCGTTGCCATCAAACTTTCGGGAAGCGGCAACATATAATCTTTTGAGTCTTCATGTAATGTGGGAACGCCATTCTCATCCAAGGCAATTTCCCCATTTTCATAATTCAAATCAACCACGTCGGGTCGATAATAATTCGAGTCGTCCATATAAAACATGAACGTCTGCTCAGACGGAAGCATCGCTCCGCCCCATTCAGAAATGACGACGACATCAAAGGCATACGACTTCGCTTTTGAAAGGCTGCCATACCCTTCATTCGTCAATTCGATCGGCGCCTGACAACCCAACGTGGCCATGACTGCGAATGCAAGCCACATAGGAACGAATTTTTTAATGGCATTTTTTCTGTAATTCATTTGGTTACCATACATAAAAAGAGCAGACAAAAAACTACGCTCTATTTTACGTCACTTTCCAAGGATTAGCAACCATCCACATCGTCCGAAAACACGCCGCAGCCCCTTCACTCTGGCAGAGGCTGCGACGCGTTGACTGGCTTATGAATTTATGTATTATAACGTATTATTTTGCTATTTATTAATTATGAACTGATTAAATCAAAACACGCTATGCTCTAGCCCATGACAAAGTTTGGTGACTTGATCTGTCGTCCATCGCGGTCGATAAGCAAACAAGCGACGTGGGGCCGTCTGGCGACGTATGCGAGGGCTTCCTGAGGCTCCATAACGAACAAAGCCGTCGACAAAATATCAGCCTCGAGCGCGGTCGGTGCGGTCACCGTGACACTGGCAAGCGTCGAGGGACTGTGCCCCGTGCGCGCATCAATGATGTGATGAAAAACTTTGTCTTCACCAAAATAGATCTCGTAGTTGCCACTGGTCGAGACCGCCCCTTGGTTAAAAGACAAAACACCAGGATAATTACCCTGTTTTGACGGGTCCTGAATGGCGATACGCCACTGGTCGCTGTTTTTGGGATGACCGCTCGTGCGGATCTCGCCGCCGGCATTGACCATGAAATGCTCAACATGGTGCGCAGACAAAATGTTTGCCGCACGATCAGCGATAAAACCAGGTGCGCAACCATCAAACGTCAGCTTCATGCCTTCAGGCACCAGCAGTTTGCGATCACGGTATTGGAGCTTATCCGCTCCGACATGCTGCACAAGTTCCGCCAATTCTGCCTCGGACACGCTTCTGCCCAATTGGGCACTAGACTTGACCGCGTCGAGGATCGGGGCCACGCTGATGTCAAATGCCCCATTCGTGTCGCGATAATACGCGTCACACGTTTCAAACAACGAAGCCAGCGCGTCAGGAACGAGAAGGCTCTTGTGTTCGGCGTTCAGTTCACAGACGGGCGATTGCTGATCATAGCGCGTCAACAGGTTCTGCATCGTCATGACCTCGTCAAACGCCGCCTGAACGGCGTCTTCGGTCTCGTAGCGCGACGGACCGACCGCCACAATGTCAACGTGCGTCCCAAGCGCCATACGTGTTTCAGAAACGCGGTATGCACCACCAAACAACGCTGTTTCAAGCCGATCCGCATTCGCAATGACCGCGCCAGCCGCAGCGGCACCGCCAGCCAAACCAAGAAATTTCAAAAAAGTTCGTCTATTCATTGTCATTGAGTTACCTCATTATCTTATCTCATGCCCATCATGACTGCCCGGCCGTTTCAAACACGGTTCAAAAGCATTTCGTGATGTTCGTCATGATCATTTCTTCATTACGCGTTTTCTTTGGCATCTTCGGACTTATCTGCTTCAGAGGCTTTTTTCTTAATGTCCTCGAAGATGTCGAGCTTATGGTGTTTCGGCGTTGGTCTAAAGATCTTGCGCGCACACTTGGCCACGCAAGCCTGGCCGCAATCGCCTTCAAAACCGAGGCACTTGGCTGCATCAATATGCACTTTATTGTCAGTGACCGAAACGGCGCCAGCTGGACAGGCTTTTACGCACATCTTGCACCCAATACAGCCGACCTCGCAGACGTCCTTGACTTCTTTGCCAAACCCTTTGGACGAGCAAGGCACATAGACCGGCACGTCAGCCGCCATGACTTCGAGCACCTGCTTGGGACAGGCACGCGTACAGGCGCCGCAGCCGACGCATTTTGCCGTATTGACGACAGGCATCCCGTCGACGAGCGATATCGCCTTGAATTTACAGGCTTTCACGCAGTCACCCATGCCTATACACGCATATTGGCATTTGGACGGGCCGCCAAAAGCCAGGTTGGCCGCCGCACACGAGTCAAAACCGATGTAGTAGTGTTTATGCGAAACATGGCCATCCTGACGATCGCAACGCACGCGCGCCACCATGTTTTCTGCCTTCACCATCTCTTTGCCGGTGATCCTGGCGACCTTGGCACCCACCGCTTCTTTGCCGGGAAAACAAAGATTGGGCGGCACATCCGGGTTTTCAACCACCGCATGGGCATAACCTTCACACCCAGCATAGCCGCAACCACCACATTGTGCCTGGGGCAGCACTTCCATGACTTCTTCGATCTTTGGATTGCGCTCAACGGCAAATTTGTGGGCGGCAATGGCGAGTCCAATGCCAAAGAAAATACCGATCGAGCCGAGCAAACAAAGCCCGGTGAGCGCGATCTGAATCAATTCTTCCATATCTTGCTCCTACTAGATCGTGAGACCCGAAAAACCAAGGAAAGCCAAAGCAAACTGACCAGCCGTCATAAAGGCGATCGGCAACCCTTTGAACGATTCCGGAATCTGGGCGAGTTCCAGACGCTCACGCACACTGGACATGAGATAAAGCGCCAATAAAAAGCCGCCACCGGCCCCGATCGCCAACATGAGGGTCTCCAACGCCCCATAATTATTGCTCGCCATGAACAACGGCACGGCAATGATGATGCAGTTCGCAATCACGAGAACGAGAAAAACACCGAAAGACTTGAAAAGGATCGGGTTGACCTTGCGAAGGATCGTGTCGACAGCCTGAACGGTCAACGAAACCAAGCCAATGAACACGACGACCTGAAGAAAATCGAGGTGATACGGCAACAAAACGAAGTTATAGAGCAGCCAGCTCATCATGGCCGAAACGAGCATGACGATCGAAAAAACGATGCCCATGCCGGTCGCCGTGCTTTTGCGCTTGGACGTGCCCATGAACACGCAAAGACCCAGGTATTTCGTAAAAACGTAGTTGTTGATGAGGAGCGCCGAGATCATGATCGTCAGCAAATAGCCCCAATAGCTCTGCGTCACCTGAACCGAAACCTCGCCCGCATCCTTGACGAGTTCCGGCGCCTTGATGATGTGCGCATTCGTCGTGTTCAACGGCTCGTCAAACGTCAGTTTGAGCTGACGACCATTGACGCTCACCGTAGCCGGGTGCATCTGAATATCGGGGTCGTTCTCCTCGTAGACTTTGAACATTTCAGGCTTCACCGATTCAGGCGCCACGGGCTGAGCCGTTTGCAGCACGATCTCGTTCGTTCCCTCAAAAGACTGCTCGATAACGAATCCATCCTGTTTGCCGGTCGGAAAAAGCATGACAGCCGCACTGATCAGCACGATGGCGACAGCGGCAAGGATCACTTTTAAAACATCACGCGTTTTCTTTTTCATGTTTTTCCATCCTCTCGCGATATTTCGCTTCGATCCAGTTAAAGAAAGCCATCATGAGGCCGACGACGAAGAAACCGGCGCACGGCAAAATAAAGAACATCATCGGCTTGAATCCGAGCACATCATAGCCAAGCACAGTGCCCGACCCAAGCAGTTCTCGAACAAAACCGATCACGCACATACCGATCATGAAGCCAAGCCCCATGCCGACGCCGTCAAAGAGCGAATCGGACGGCGATTCCTTGCACGCAAACGTTTCGAGGCGCATCGTGATGATAGCGAACGCGACGATGAGTTTGATGAAAATGCCCATTTGAGCATACGCCTCGGGCAGACACGCCGCCAAAACGAGGTCGATGACCGTCACCCAGGTCGCGATCACGAGGGTATAGGTTGGAATTCGAATGCGCGGATGGATCCACTTGTTGATCAACGAAATCGTCACGCTCGAAAAAACCTGAACAAAAAAGACCGCGATCCCGAGCATGAAACCATTCATGACCGTCGTCGAAATCCCGACCGCCGGACACATGGAAAGTGCCAGTTTAAAGATCGGATTCTGACTCAGAACGCCGCGGGCAACGAGTTGTCCTTTGGATAATGTATTTGCCATAATTCTACGCTATTCAAAAAGCTTTGTCTGACGATAAAACGGTTTAAACCTTTGGCTTTTGAGGGGGAAGTCTCCCCCTACGCGGCTATTTCTTACGAAATACGCCGCTACCCCTTCGCCTGGCAGGGCCCAGATCCTCCGTGGGACCGCAGCCCCACCGCCTAGAAGGCGGGCGTGATATTTTGACTGGCCAGAGCTTTGTCGAGCGTATCCAGTCGGGTAACGAATTTTTTGACGATGGCCTGATTGCCGTTGAGCACGGAGCGCGATGAGATCGTGGCACCGGTCAGCGCATAGATATCGTCGTCTAGGTGTTCGCCACGAACCTTTTGGGCTTCATCGGCTGCGACTTTGCCTTCGATGGCATCACGAAGCGCCTCCGGCATGGGCGTGCGCACGACACCAGCCTTTTTGAGCTGTTCGAACGACTTGCCTTCAAACTGGCCACGAAACCAGGTCTGCTCGATCTCAGCGCCCAAACCGGGGTCTTCCTCATGTTCCAGCACTTCGAAGCCCAACATCGTGAATTGGGCATCCAACGCCATTTTGACGCGGATCATCGCCTTAAAACCAGGGTACTTGCCATCCAGAATGTAGGCCGTGCGCTGGCCATGGTCGGTTGCAACAATAAAGCTGTCCGCATAACGCGCCTCGCACGCGGCGGCAGCCGCCGTCGCAGCATCGCGTTCACCGGCATTGCGAAGCTTCGCGGCATCCAGAGCGAGTGCCGTTTTTTTGACGAAATGCCCTTCCAGATCCAGCTCGACGAGCACGTAAGCCCCGGATCTTTCAGGCAAGACGTAGCCGATCGACTGCGTCTCACCGCGCGTCAGCACGTAACGGTAGACCGAATTCAGCGCCATGGTTTCGGGCACCGGGTTTGACTTGTCATAGCCAAGGATCGAGTACATCACTCGTTCATCACGCACTTGCTCGTTGTGAGCCTTGGCATCGTGCGTCAGCACGAACGTGCCGCCCATAATGAGTCCGGCAGCCAGACACGTAATGGTCAGTTTGACGACGATCGTCGCCATGTCTTTGATCGCAGCCTGATTCATGACTTGGCCTCCACTTGTTTGGGCGCAGGCGCAAAGCGTTTGCGCTTAAACCAGCCGTCGAACACCGTGCTGAGCGCGTTCATCAGCAGGATCGCGTAACACACGCCTTCCGGATAGCCGCCTTTCAAACGAATGAGCACCGTCAACGCGCCGATCGCCATACCGTAGACGATCTGCGACATCTTGTTGGACGGCGACGTGACGTAGTCGGTCGCCATGAAGAAGGCACCCAGAATCGCGCCACCCGACAGGATGGCAAGTAGTGGATCGCCAGAAAACAGCGTTTCTCCGCCAAACATCCAGGTCAACAATGCGATCATGCCGAGCATCGACACGGGAATGTGCCACGTAATGTATTTTTTGGCCATCAGCACGATGCCGCCGATCAAAAGCAGAAAACCAGAGACTTCGCCAATACAACCGGGTTTATAACCGACAAAAAACGAAGTGTAGAGACCGGTCCCCGTACCGAAGCGCTGCCGAAAGGCTTCAGCACCCTGTTCCGCCATGGTACCGAGCGGCGTAGCCGACGTGATGGCATCGAACGACGGCATGCCATTCAAAGCGGCGATCCATTGACCAGCCGCACCAAGATCGGCAAGCGGCACCGGGTTGATCCACGCCGACGTCATGGCCACCGGAAACGAGACCATCAAAAAGGCGCGTGCCAGCAATGCCGGGTTAAAAATGTTGTAACCGAGTCCGCCCATGAGCTGTTTGCCAATAAACATGGCCATGACCGCGCCCATGATCGGCAGCGAAAACGAGACGCCGGGCGGCATGACGAATGCCATCAAGACGCCGGTCAACACGGCTGATCCGTCCCAAACGCGGATCTTTCGGCCAAGCAACTTTTGACAAATCGCTTCGACCGCAACACACGATGCGACGCTGATCAAAACCAGACCCAACACGCGCCAGCCAAACAGCACGGTCGCCAGAATCAGGGATGGCACGAGACACGCGGTCACCGTCCACATGATTTTGGACACCGACTCGTTTTGCCGAACGTGCGGTGAGATCGACACGACAAAGGATTGCGTGTCATTCGAAGGTGTTTTCGTATTATCCATTGTTTCTTTTAACCAGATTTCAGCGTGACACGCCTATTTGTTTCTCAAACTCTGTTTTGCGATACGGATCAACTGGACGAGCGGACGCTTGGCAGGGCAGACGAACGCGCACGAACCGCATTCGAAGCAATCCATGGCACCGAACTGCGCCGTTTCTTTGCCTTTTCCCGCTTCGACGTAAAGCGCGATCTCTTTGGGTTCCAGCCCCATCGGGCAGGCATCGAGGCACCAACCGCAACGCACGCACGGTCCGCCTTCGCGCAGATCGACCTCGTCTTCGGTCAGCAACAGAATGCCGGACGTCGTCTTGGTCACGGGCGTCGACAGATCACTCGTCGCAAACCCCATCATCGGACCGCCCAGAATGACTTTTTTCACGTTGCCCTGCATACCGCCAAGGTACTCGATGACGTCGCTCACACGCGTTCCCACGCGCACGCGCAGATTGGCCGCACGTTTAATGCCTTTTCCACTCACCGTGACGATGCGCTCGATCATGGGTTTGCGAAGCACCACTGCCTCGTACACTGCAAAGGCCGTCGCCACGTTTTGTACCACGACACCAACACTCGCCGGCAAGGCGCCACTGCCAATACGACGCCCCGTCAACGCAAAAACGAGCTGTTTCTCACCGCCCTGCGGATACTTCGTTTTGAGCGGCGCAATCGTAATGGACGTATTTTCAGCGGCTTTTGCCATGGCTTCGATCGCATCGCGTTTATTGTCTTCGATACCGACCAGGCATTTTTTCACGCCCAGAATGGCCATCAAGATCTGGATGCCTTCAACGATCTCTTTGGCGTTTTCGAGCATCAAACGGTGATCTGCCGTCAAATAGGGTTCGCATTCGGCACCGTTAATGACAAGCTCGGTGATCGTTGCATCCTTGGGTGGTGTCAGCTTGACGTGAACTGGAAAACCCGCGCCACCCGCGCCCACGACGCCAGCCTGATGGACCAGATCAAGCAATTCGGCTGCACTTAAAGCATCCCAAGCGTGACGTTCATACTTTGCGGCTTCGCATTCGTCTGTCTCGATCAACACAGCCGGCGCAGAAATGCGGACTGGATGACCAGCACTGCCGATAGCCTTCACCTTGCCCTTCCACGGACACGCGACCGTCGTACCAAGACCTTTCGTCACGTCGGCGAGCAGCTGACCTTCTTCGACCGCATCACCCTTTTTGACGAGCGCTTCGCCTGGCGCACCAATGTGTTGCGTCAAAAACACGGCCAGTTCCTTGGGCACCGGCATCGTTTCGATCGCCGCACTCGAACTCAATTCTTTGTTCGGCGCTGGATGCACACCACCCTTTTTGAATGTCAAAATTTCTTTTAATAAACCCACGTTTACCTCCCAAGCGCAGAAAAATAAACGCGATAATTTCGCCTAAACTCGCCTGTAAAGTCAACGTCCTGCGCGCTAATTTTGAAAAAAAATATAACTCAAGCGCGCCGCAGGCGAGAAGGGGTAGCGACGTATTGGTAAATTTAAGAGGCGCGCCATGGCGCGTCTCTTAAATTTACCAATAGTCGCGTAGGGGAAGGCTTTCCCCTACTACATTATATTATCTAATATCAGGATCCGTCATCAGTTGTTCGGCGATCTTCAATAAATTGTTAAGATCTTCGAAAGACGTACTATAAGATTTTCTAGCATAATCGGATTTACGGCAGACCAAAATCAAATTGCCATCTTCGCGTTTCGTCTCCAAGGTTAGCTCGCCACTGGTTCCCTTTTCGACATCCTGGCGGGCCAAGCGATCACACGTTGCTTCGACCTTATTGGCATGGCGTTTCAACTTCGAGCACTTTAAGACCATGACGAAGTAGACGTAGGCATAACGCGTCTCACGCACTGTCGTTAACGTAAACGAAAACATACTGCACAACAGCGCTTCGGGCTTCAAAGAAGGATCGCGATGCGTCAAAGAACAACGGATCTCGTCCTGAATCACAGGCTGACCGGTGTATTTATCGGCCTGAAGCTGCAGTTCAGGCACGATTTCGAGAGATGGCGCATAGTTTGACCCATTTTCAAGGATATGAAAGAGAGATTTATGCACACTACGAATACGCGAAAGGGTCGGCGCATCCGCATAGACCGTCATCAAATTGACTAAAATGCGCATCAGAGGAAATATATCGATAAAAATGACCGATAACGCGAATTGTTCGTTTACCAACGCGACAAAAGCCGCAATGCCCCACACGACCATGAAGAAGCCGTGCGTGAAAAACTCCAATATTTTGGCAACGACCGGCTTGTCCGAGACGAGGACATCGAGCAATTGGATGATTTGGTCTTTGTCGGTCTGACGCCATTTTACTTCACCATCACAAATGTGAACCGGTATAGATTGCTGATTCTCAGCAATGCCCGGAATGCAGAACATAAAAATGCTCGCGATCACAATGACAACGATACCGGCCGTGACATTATCCTCACCGCCCCATCCACACATCGTGGCGCCAAAAGCCTGCAGACCAAGCGCGATCGCCAAACAAATGGCAACCTTGGTCATACCGGAAGAACTAACGACAGAATCGGAATTAGACATAACCACCTCCGGCTATTTAGAAAAAACGTTTTGATAATCGTGAATGGACGCTTCTTTATAGGGTTTTGCATGTCGCAACAGCTCGTCATAACCGGCGTATTGCCAATACAGCGGGCAGGCGCCCTGACAGGCCGTAAACGACGTGCATCCCTGACACTCGGCGTGAGCGAAGCACTTATTTTTGATGG
Organism: Myxococcota bacterium; assembly: GCA_045643185.1. Classification (GTDB taxonomy): domain Bacteria; phylum Myxococcota_A; class Bradymonadia; order UBA4248; family UBA4248; genus RGIG464. The sequence continues at coordinate 14,783 of JAZUKH010000020.1, forward strand.
CTTTAGCCCGGTTATTGAACCAGGTCTGCTCAAACCCATCGGTGAGCAGATTGCCGACGGGTTCATCCCATGACGAGCACGGCAGGACGTTGCCGGTGGGATCGACCGAAATGAGCCCGTCGCACGCCGCGCAGTTCTTGTTGCCTAGCCCGCGCGCGATCGGATTGTAGATACAGAGCGGGATTGGCGAGTACCAGTGGAATTCGAGATCGACCGCGCGGGCGGCGCGTCGGACGGCATCGATCGTCGGACCGATCTTTTCGTACGGAATAAACAGCTCGTCGTTGACCGGGCTGCGTTTGGTCGGCACGAACAGATTGACCGACATGCGGACGCAACCCAGTTCCTTCACGAATTTCGGCAGATCCGGCAAGGTATGAACGTTCTGCGTCGTCGAAGTCGAATTCGTCTGAACCAGGATGCCGGCATCACGAAGGTTGCGGATGCCATCCACCGTCTGTTTCCAAGCACCTGGCCGGCCACACAGGGCATCGTGAATCGCCTCGACTGGCGATTCCAGACTGATCTGGGCTGTGCGCAGACCAGCGTCGTACAACGACTTCGCACGTTCAGGCGTAGCGAGGCAGCCGTTCGAGACCAGGTTGATCTTCAAGCCAAGGTCGCAGGCGTAACGCATGAGATCTTCCGTGTCTTTGCGCATGAGCGGTTCACCGCCGGTGAACGAGAAGAACGGGATCTTAGCCTCGTTTTTGAAGATGTCGATGACACGTTTGAGATCTTCAACCGGTGTGTCTGGTGCATCCATGCGACCGCACGCGCCGTCACACCCGGCGTAACAAAACCGGCATCGGTTGTTACATCGATACGTCACCGCGATCTCGCCCAGGATCGGCAGACGCGTGTAGTCAAATGTGTACGGCACGCGTTGCGCCTCGTGAGGCTGATTCGACATGGCCTGCGCGATATTGCGAAAGAACGCGTCGACTTGAAGCGCACGGTCACGCTTTTCGACGAGTTCCGGCATATCGACGATCTTTTTGCCGTCCATGAGCCAGTGAAGGATCTTCGAAGCCGTCGGATTCACGTGATACACGCGATTTGGCGGCAGGATCAGCACATTGTCTTCGTCGCGAAGCATGATCAGCGAGCCGACTTGCGCCCACAGATCGTCCACCCAGGCCAATGAAAAAGTTTCGGGGATCTGATTTTCGCCCATAAATTTCAACCCTTGTGTTCCATACAGGTTGCAAAGAACCAACTAGTGGGCACTACCAGATACGCAGGCACTGTGGCATGCGCTGTGACAGGCACTGTGACACGCGCTGTGGCAGGCATCATGGCACGCATCATGACAGGCACTGTGGCAGGCGCTGTGACAGACGTTGTCGAGGTTCGGCTGCTGAAAACACCCGTGGAAGCAAACAGACGTGTCCATATATTCGGTGTACGATGCATCCAGCGTCGTCGGCATCGGATAGGTTCTGACGGGATCATGACGGTACGTGCGATCCATGTGGTACCAGTAATGACGATAACGCCATTCGTCTTCCGTCCAGCGTGAGTCATAGGTGGTGAGATCGCGGTCACAAATGCGACGTTTTTCGTAGGCTTCTTCGGTCTTGCCTTCCATTTTCATCGGCTCATCCGGACGAACGCCGTCGAAATAAACTTCGAGGTAGTAGGCTTTCATCGCCTCCATATCGCAATCCCAAATCTTTTCCTGAAGTTTGGCAATGATATCTTCGAGGTATTTCTGCAGATCATCCTGAACGATCTCGCCATCTTCGTTCAGCGTCGCCAAAAAGGCTTCTTCGATATCATACAAGCCCGTGGTATCGAGCTTGGAAAGACGAAGCGGCGTTTCAGACAGGATGGCAATTTTGTTTTCATCCACAAGGCTGCTGATGATGACGTTGGCCACTTGTGAAAGCTGAAGGCCAAGCAGCAGCGCGACTTCGACCGGGTGTAAGTTTTTGTTGATCTTGCCGGGTTCCTGGAACGAACCGACCTGCAGCTGCGGCGGTTCCCACAACTCATCGGCCAACTTGGTAGAATAGGTCTTTTCAGACGCGAAGCCGGTTTTTTTGGCAAATTTATTAACACCCGCCCCAGCCCCAAAAACGGCAGCGATGGCCAAAGCTATGAAACCGATGAGACCACCGATGGGCACATCGGGAAGCGGTGCCAAATCCGTGCTGGAATTAGCCCCAAAGCTACGCGCCTGCAGATCATCTTTACCAAAATACTGCATGCGTTCGATCGCCTCACGATCGAACGTCACGGCATCGGGATGAATGTAGAACTGAATGGGCTGCGGTTCTCTGGACGACACGTCTTCTTGAAATACGTGCATCGTCAAAAGGTATTTTCCGCCACCAATATCCGTTCCGATGTAATCGATCTTGTTGCGTTCATTGAGTGATTTCTCGGTCTGGATCTTGGAACGCGTGCTGCCTTCCTGGTCCATGCCGCCCTGACGCGAATAACCGGCAAAGTACTGAAATTCCATGTCACTGAGCTGCGGCCCGTTGACAACTTTGGGCAAAACGATCTTGACGTCACGGTATTTCAGCGGTTCGCCCCATTGGACGGGCGCCCAGTCAAAGTAATACAGATCGCCGATCTCGTCGTTCGTCGTTTTGCCGATGTACCCCTGTTCGATCATATCGCCCGTGTAGGTGAACGTCCAAAACGAGTGCCCAACCGGCATACGGTTCGCCTGATCGGTCACGTCGACAGACCAGTCATTGCCCCCCGCGTTCGTGACCTGGAGCGGATAACGGCCAGGCTGACTGGCATGTTCAACATAGGCCGAACGTTCGACGATCGACTGCGGGCGGATCGCAGGTTTCTGAAAATCAAAACCGCCCATCGTGCCGGCGGTCACGTTATACTCAATGATATCCTTTATGTAGGTCGTGCCATCCGAGTTCACGACGACCGTCACGTCCACAGTCACGGGCGCTGCCTCAACGCTTCCGGCCACAGCCGTGGCGGCAGAACCGAGCCATGCACCACCAGCCACGAGCGCGGTCACAGCAAATCCCAAGATTCCTGATTTCATTGTCATATTTTAATACTCCCAAAATAAGGCTTGATGCGTCATAGCCCAAACGTCTTTTTTTAACACAAAGGCGCTTCAAGACTCACGCACAAAAAGCATCGCAAATCTCAAATTTCCGTCTTACCGCCTTGTCCTGACGGGACATCGAACGATCCGTGAGAATTTTTGGCATTACCAATGTTCCAAGCAGTCGTCGGGCACCAACCGGGCAAGCTGTTCAGCCTGTTCACGGTCGCCCAGGATCTCTGTCAATCTAGCGACGCGGGCTTCGTCCAAGGACGGCGTCTCTTTGGGAGCGTTTGACGCGATCAGATTGCCATACACGACCTCGATCTGATTCACGTAAGGCAGGGCACGCAGACAGCCCATCTGACGAAATTTTTTAATGATACCGGCCCGATCTTCAAGTTTGTGCGCAGCTTCGACAGTCTGGCAGGCCAGTCTGAGCACGCCCTGCCCCACGCCCAGAACGCGCGTCCCCGACCAGACTTCCGGATCGACCGAACGCATCCAGGCATAACGGAACCACACGTCTTCCGGCATTTTTTCGACAGGGATCATTCCGACGATCCCCTCGGCATTGAGGATTTCGCGACCATGTTCGTTGCGTCTCATGTTGAATAAACTCCAAAATTCGTTTAGAAAGCGCGAGTTTCGAACGATGGTCGTCCGAACGCTAAACTTTTTGGAGTTATACATGATTCAACGCACTCTGAGCATCATTAAACCGGATGCCGTCCGCGCCGGAAACGCCGGCAAAATCATTGCGGACATCGAAAAAGAACTCAAGATCGTCTCCCTTAAAAAGATCCAGCTGAACAAAGCCCAGGCCGCAGCTTTCTATGCTGTCCATGCCGGCAAACCCTTTTATGACAGCCTCGTCGAATTCATGACGAGCGGTCCTGTCGTCGTGATGTGCCTTGAAGGTGAAGACGCCATCGTCCGTTACCGCACGCTCATGGGTGCCACCAACCCCGAAAAAGCCGCCGAAGGCACGCTTCGCAAAAAATACGCGGAAAGCATGTCGCACAACGCGGTTCACGGCAGCGATGCCCCTGAAACGGCCGCCGTCGAAGTGCCTTTCTTCTTCGCCGCCTGCGAACTGATCTAATCCAGATCTGTTTGTGGTTCTAAACCAAGTCTATATTTTTCATTTTTTGTGGGCCTGACTATTGTCGCAAAGCGCCAATACGTCAGGCCGTTTTGCTATTCGCTGACGCGAATACGCAAAACCACACCCGACTTACGGTATCGCCATGTCAGAACTCAAATCGATCCGCGCTACGAGTCGTGAAGAACTCGAGCGCATCCTCGTCGACGAATTGGGCGAAAAAAAGTTCCGTACCGCGCAGATCATGCGTTGGATCTATGCAGAACGCGCGCAATCCTGGGACGAGATGACCAACATTTCAAAGAGTCTTCGTGCCAAACTCGCTGAGATCTTCTCACTCGAGCCATTTCCCAAAGCCGTGGAACACGTGGCCAAGGATGGCACGAACAAGAACGCGTGCACGCTGCACGATGGCGCCGTCGTGGAATCCGTTTTGATCCCCACCACAGACCGTCTGACGCTGTGCGTTTCTTCGGAAGTGGGCTGCAAATTCGGCTGTGCGTTCTGTCGAACCGCGACACTCGGTTTTGACCGGTGCCTCACGACCGAAGAAATCCTCATGCAGGTCTTCGTGGCCCAGAATATCGCAGCGCGCGATGACCGTCGCATCACCAACCTCGTTTTCATGGGCATGGGTGAACCGCTCGACAACTATGAGAACGTGGTGGCCGCGATCAAGATCCTGCTGCACCCCGAAGCTTTTGATTTCTCGAAGCGCAAGATCACGCTTTCGACGGTCGGCCACGTTCCCGGCCTAAAACGGCTTGCCCAGGAAGACCTCGGCATCAACCTCGCCCTGAGCCTTCACGCGGCCAACGAGGAACTACGCTCTCAGATCATGCCGGCCAACCGCATCTGGCACCTCGACGAACTCATGGACACGCTGCGCCACTACCCGCTTTCGCCGCGTCAACGCATCACGTTCGAATACATTATTATAAAAGATCTCAACTACACCCAGAAAGACGCCAACCAGCTGTGCAAACTGCTTCACGGCATTCCTGCCAAGGTGAATCTGATCGGATTTAACGCCTTCGACGGCTGCCGTTTTAAATCGCCGACCGCCGAAGAGATCATCGAATTTCAGGAAAAACTGCTCGCCAAGGGCATCTCCGCATCGGTCCGCCTGCCACGTGGCGACGACGAACTGGCAGCCTGTGGACAACTCGGTCAAAAAAGTCATCAACCAGTTGAATTTGATGACGAAGAAGACTAAAAAACATAGCTTGTGCAATCGGCACGTGACAAAAATTTATTCTTGGTGTAAACAGAAAGGGCTTTTTGGGGGAATAGCTCGTATGTTCGTTTTGATTCCTGCGCGTAAGCGCAAATAGGTGAATTATCGGAGGAAGTAGATGACCGACTACAATAATGGCAACGGCGAGAAGCTGATCGAGCAACGTAATGAAAGTTCGGTTTTGTTCTCTTTGGATAGCCTGTCTTCAATGGGCGACGACAACGAAGAAGAACAAGGCTCATTCGGCGGCTCTGGCGACAAATCCGGTCTTATTGATCTTAATACGCTCGCGGCCATGGGTGAATCCTCGGGCGGTGATGATGAATTCGGTGGTGCAGCCCCTGTCTTCAATTCCGTAGCAAGCAAGAGCGAAAAGCGCAATCTCGCGATCATCATTTCTGTTGTCGTGATCGCCCTCATTGGTCTCGGTGTTGGCGCCTATATGTGGTACCAAAATATGCAGGCCAGTCAGGCTGAGCAGGAACGCCTCGTAGCCGAACAACAAGCGAAAGCACAGAAAGAAGCCGATGAACTTCGTGCTCAGCTTAATGCCGCTGAATTGGCTAATAAAGAACTTGAAGCCAACGCCCAGCGCCGTGAAGCTGACCAGGCCAAACTTCAGGCTGCGCTCGCCGAACAGGATGCCAAACGCGCTGCGGCTGACGATAACGCTGCAGCTGCCGCTGCCGCTCCGTCGGGCTCCACGAAGAAACCTACTTCCGGTTCCAAAACCGGTAGTTCGGCTCCAGCTGCCTTGCCTGCTCCCCCCGCCGCTCCAAAAGGCAAAGGACCTTCCAAAGATGAAGTCATGAACGCACTTAAAGCCTCTAATACCAAGGCTGCAAAATGCGGAAAAGGCGGCAACCTCGTCGTCAGCATGACACTCACCAGCGCTGGTAAAGCCACGAAGATTTCTGCCGTCTCCGGGTCCTTCAAAGGCACACCCACTGAAAAATGTATTCTTACCGTCGTTGAAAAACACAACTTCCCAGAATTCTCGGGCGCTGCAGTTTCCGGCGTTAAATGGAATTACAAACTCTAATTCGAGTTTTGCTTAATTCAAAAAAGGGAGCTTTTAGCTCCCTTTTTTGTTATTGTGCCTTTCCTCGTTCATCCCCCGCTCTCCGTATCGGTGTGCGGCTCAACCAGGTCTACATCCATGCCCATTCACGTTCGCAGCGCCTCCATCGCCCCACTCGTTCTACTTCCCGGTGATCCTGACCGAGCCCGGTGGATCGCCGAAAACTTCTTTAAAAACCCGGTCTGCACGACGTCTTATCGCCAAATGCTGGGCTTTAACGGCACTTATAAAGGTCATCCCGTCACCGTTCAAACGACCGGCATGGGCGGCCCGTCTGCCGCCATCGTCTGCGAAGAACTCGCCCAACTAGGCGCCAAAGCACTCGTCCGCATTGGCACCTGCGGCGCCATGAACCGCGACATGATGCCCGGCGACCTGATGCTCGTCACCGCCGCCTGCATGACCGACGCGACTTCGCGCGAAATCTTTGCGGCACACATGCAGGATTCCAAAATCCAGTCTGGTTTTGCACCGACCAGCGACTTCAACTTTCTTGTAAAAGCCACACAGATCGCTCAAGCTCTACACGTACCTGCTCATGCCGGAATAATTGCCAGCATGGACCGGTTTTACGGACATGACCAGGCTGAATACGACCGTCTCAACGCCGCCGGTGTCAACGCCGTTGAAATGGAAGCCGCGACCGTGCTTACCTTTGCAGCGACACATGGCTTAAAAGCCGCTTGTATGATGACTGTATCTGATCAAATTGACGGCGCCATCCGTGCGTCCGAAGAAACCATTCTACACGGTGTTAAAAACATGGTGACTGTCGCTCTGGACGCGGCTGTTCAAACCCTGATCTGACCTTAACACCGATTTCCACCCTTGAAAGGAGCCCGTTTATGGCAACAAAACTGCTCGTTGAAGATCACTTCACCTGTTCCCCCGAAAAACTTTACAGCCTGCTGACGGATAACGCCTTCGATGACGAATTGATGGCCGCGTTGAAAGTCGGCAAAAAGCTCGTCGACCACACGGATGCGGCATCCGGCCCTGTTTACAAGCTTCGTCTGACAACGCCGAACGAAATTCCTGTGTTCGCCCAAAAATTCACTGGCGAAAAACTCAGTTACGTCGAAAACCGCGTTTGGAACAAAAGCTCGTTCGGCAACACGTGGACCATCACGCCCGAGATCAAAGGCGCAAGCGTCGAATGCAAAGGCATCACGACGATCGTCGCCGAAGGCACCGGCTGCGTACGCAAGACCGAAGGCACCATCACCGTGAACGTGCCGCTCATCGGTCGTAAGATCGAAGAAATGGTTCAGAAGAGCATCACTGACACGTTCAAACAGAATGCAGACTTCTGCGCGCAGTACCTCAAAAACCACTAATTCGTCGGTGGTTGTCAACCATCGCGCGCCGTGAACGGCGCGCAAATCAATTCGTTTTTGTGCCTTCACCTGGCTGAGTGTTACTTGTATGGTTGAGTTGTTAAAAGGCTGATTACTTTATGCCTCTTACTCAACTGAATTTGTTATCATAAGGTATTCGTGTTTAGCTGTTCAGCCGGGGGGATCACAATTTGTTTTTGTTTGTTCGTTTATTCTTAACATTTTGTATTGGAGCAGGCCTGGGCCTGCGGCGCGCAGGGGGACGTGCGCGCTCGTCCCCCTTGCAACCCCCGAGCGCTCTTTTGTCGGCCGTGTGGGACTCGCTTCGCTCAAACATGCCACACGGCCGTACCAAATTCAGGAACAGTTAAGGCAGATCATCGTAAACTAAATTTTGGAGTCGGCGGCCGCGAACTTGCCTTCGGCTTCGGATAAATCGCGGCCGCTCGCCCAATCTCA
>JAZUKH010000021.1:0-14048 GCA_045643185.1 Myxococcota bacterium
TGTGGTCTGTTTGAGCGAAGCGAGTTCCACACGGCCGAATTAAAAAGCGCCGGGGATGCAAGGGGGCCTAGTGGAGACGCGCGGCCCGCACGTCTCCACCTGCCCCCTGCGCGCCGCAGGCCCACGCCTGCTCCAAAATTAAATGTTCAAGAATAAACGAACAAACGAAAACAAATGGTGATCCTTAACTGAGATGAAACAAAACTGGCAAATCAAAAACGGAGCTTGAGCATCATGATCAATGACAAATATAACCTACATGCAGGTCTAATTATATTCCCCCACTCATAACTAATGTGTCAATTTGACGATTTTTTCCTAAAAAATATGATGGCGTAAAACGAGGCTGGGACAACTGGTTCATCTTAACGAGCAAAAATCAAAAATAAGTAAAAAAAATGTCACATTTTCAAACGCCGTGGCGAATACATAAGGCAGGGATTTTCCTGCCTGTTTCAACACGGAGGTTTGAAATGAAAATTGAACAACGCGTAGAAGGTGCGATCCTGGGAGCCATTTTGGGCGACTGTGTCGCCAATCCGTACTTGTTCTGCAAGGCATCGGCGTTATCGGAACGCCGTGCCGACATCGGCTGGTGCGTACACGAGATGAGTGACGAAAGCCAGCTGCTGTTGGTCGGACTTGGTTCGATCGAAGCGCGCGGTATGCGTTTTGACGGGCTCGTGCACGGCTACCAAACGTGGGTCAAAGGCAAACCAGCCGACCTGGATCACGTCATGGCCGCAGTGTTTAACACCAAGTCTCGGCTAAAGCCGCAAACGTTGTGGGCGATGTCCGACCAGTTCGATTTTGGCTCGCTGAACAGCTCGTCGCTGTTCGTGCGCCAAATTCCGATCGTGCTGACGGCGTGGCGCGAGGAAGACGAGCCGCGTCTCATGTCACTCATCGCGCGAGCCACCCGGTTGACCCACACGGACGAGCGCGTCATTGAACTGTGTCAGCTGTACGCGCTGACGCTTGCCATGAGTCTTCGGGGCGAATCTCGGCTGCATATCTGGGACGCAGTGCAAAAGCGCATCAAAACTTCGTCGACGTATGCCACGGTGCTTGAATCGTACTACAGGCCACCGCGTTTAGACGGCACGGACTACAGCTCAAACCGTGTCACGTTTCAACGCGTGCTGTTTGACCTGTGGCACAGTCAGAATTTCGTGGCTTCGATCCGCAGCGTGATCATGTCGGGCGGCGGCACAGATATGAACGCCGCAGCCGTGGGCGCCGTCCTTGGTGCCTTCGGCGGACTCGGTTTTTTGTCACGCACCTGGATGAACGACCTGCGTGACATGTACCGCGACCAGATCGAGGAATGGGTCGACCAGGCCTGCCGCATCGCCAAACGCCGACGACGAGTACAGTACATCAACCCGGTGCACAATAACGACAGCACTGTCATTCACCCAGCCTCGTCTGCCACACTGCCGAGCATCGCTCGGGCGTCGCGACGTAGCGAGCCAAAGCGAGCAAGCCGCGAAAATGGCGACGTATGCGAAGGCAGCGCCGAAGCATAGGCGCCAAAATGGCGACGTATGCGAAGGCTACGCCGAAGCATAGGCGCCAAAATGGGCGACGTATGCGAAGGCTACGCCGAAGCATAGGCGCCCAACACAAAATTAATGACCCAAAATGTCATGAATTTTGCCTTATCCCCCAAACCGCGCGATTTTATCCCCTTTGAAGGCGTGTAAAATCGCGCGTAACCGTTTGTATTTGGAGTTTATTTATGGAATCGAACCCTCTCAAGAAAGTTCTGACGACGATTGGCAGTATCATCATCGTCATCATCATCGCCTGCGTTTATATGTATCTCACGAAACTTGAACCGCGTGACTTTGTACGCATGCCGGACGGCGTTCTCGACGATGCGATTTATGCCGCCCAGCAAAAGGACGTCAAACAGTTCAAACGCACTTTCACGAAAGAAATGCAGGACCGCATTCAGCAGATGCACGATTCCAATATGAACCGCGATCTCGGCGCTACAAACAACAACGAAAAAGCCGACCTTTTCTGGACCTGGGATACACTCATGGCACGCATGGCAAAGCAGGGCGGCTTTGAAGTCAAGTCCACGTCTACAAAATTCCTCGATTATATGATCGAAGGCAAAGCAAAACTTGAAATTGTATATATCGATAAAGAACGAAACAAAGAAAGACAAAAAAACTATACGCTTTACCGCACAGGCGGCGTATGGAGAATCGACTTGGCAGCCGACCCCGACTTTGTCAAAGCCTACAACCAGTCAGTACACAGCCTGAGAACAAGAGACTCGGCCGGATTTGGAGATAATTCCGATCTAGACGACTAATTCCAGGCCAGGAGAAACAACTTCATGAAAACTAAGGCTAAATGCTTTGGCGTATGGATTTGTCTGATAGCCAGCCTTTTCTTATATGGATGTTTTAGCCCTGTTCGTTACGGGGCTAACCTCGAGAGCGAAGCGATTCCAGAACAGCATTATTCCGACCTGGCACTGACAGGGGAAGCGCTGGATCGCTGGTGGGAAGCGTATGGCGACGCAAATCTGAATGCCTTTATCGAAAGCGTTCTTCACGAGAATATGTCGCTACAAGTGTCGTATCTTCGCATGCTGGATTCCCGCATGTCGTACGAGCAACAGACGAGCGGCTATTACCCGTCGCTGAACCTGAGTGCCGGTGCGGGCGTGGGTGGCGTGGTTTACAGCGACCCGTCAGCAGATCCGAACTATTCGCTGAGTCTGTCCCTTGGTTACGAGATCGACTTGTGGGGTCGCCTTCGCGCCCAGTCGGTCGTCAGCGAAGCGTCGCTATACACGGCCCAGGATGCCGCCGAATCGGCCGCGATCAGCCTGGTGGCGAACGTCGTCACGCAGTGGTTCAACGTGCAGTATTATCACGACCGTATCGCGCTGACCAAACAGCTGTTAGCGTTGTCGGAAACGTATTACACCCTGGTTCAGGACTACTATCGCAGCGGCCAGTCGACGGGCATGGACGTGCTGGAACAGAATAACCAGCTCGAAACGCTGCGTTCGACGATCCAGTCGCTCGAAACCAACGCCCGTATCGCCGAACGGTCTCTCGAGATCCTCGCTGGCGGCAAGGTAAAAGCCAATGTTGAAGGGAGTTTGCCTGAGCCAGCCAACGTCGGCGGCACCGTCGATGTTGAAGAACTCATGAAGCGACGCCCCGACATCCGAACAGCCCTGCGCGCGGCTCAGTCGGCCGATGCCAAGATCGTCATCGCACTCGCCGACCGACTGCCCTCCCTTAAATTAAGCTTTTCTTTATCATACAAGAGCAACAGCATCGTTGATCTCTTCAAACAGCTTTTGTGGAACCTCGCTGGCAACTTCACAGCCAACCTCTTCGACGGATTCAAATCCACACTTGCCATCGACCGCGCCAAGGTCTCTTTCCTCCAGGAACGGCTGTCTTATGGCGTCGTCGTCATGGAAGCCGTCCAGGAAGTCGAAAAAGCCCTGCTCACACTCAAACTGCGTGAACAGGAACTCATCGACGCCCAGGCCGAGCTTGAACGCCAAACCAACATACTCGCCGTGTCCCGCGAATACTACGTCGGCGGACTCATCGACTATAACCGAGTGCTTTCGGCACTCAAAAGCCTCATTTCGAACTCACAAAGCGAGCTCGAAGCACGAAAAAGCCTGCTGACCGCTCAAATTGACTTTTTCAAAGCGATGGGCGGCGGTTCCTGGCTCCAGGATGTCTCAAAGCAGAACGAAGAAAATGCTCAAAAAATGCTCGATCAACTGGGTGAATCAGAAGATCCAGAATCCAATAATAATGATGAAGAAAATAAATAAATAATCAGGAGAAACCACAGTGAGTTCACAAGCCAAACCCTTTATTATTCAAGGCATCATTGCGCTCGTCGTCCTTGTGTTAGGTTTCGGTATCGCCAAAGCCTTTTTGAAAGACGCCGTCGTGCCGCCACAACGTGCACGTGTGGATGCCGGTGTGCTCGTCGAAGTCATTCAAGCCGAGAAAAAATCACATACCATTGAGATCACGGGCACTGGTCAGGTCGAAGCGAGCAAGTCGCAGTCGATCCGAAGCGAAGCAAATGGCCGTGTGATCTGGATCAATAACGAGTTTTATCCCGGTGCACGCATCAAAAAAGGCACCGTGATCGCCAAAATCAATACGGATGACTACCAGATCAAGCTCTCAAATGCCAAGATCCAGCTTCGTCAAAAAGAAGTGAATTTGATGCTCGAAGAAGCCAAAGGGCGAGCCGCCTCAACGGAACTCGATGTGCTTCAGAAGAGCATGAGTGACACGACATTGAGCGACGACCAATCGGCGATCGTGCGCCGTCAGCCGCAGTTGCAAAACGCGCTCGCCGATGTCGAAACGGCCAAAAACGCCGTGCGTCAGGCACAGCTCGATTACGACCGCAGCATCGTCAAAGCGCCTTACGACGCTATCGTCGAAACGACAAACATCTCGCTCGGCGACTACGTATCCGGCAGCACGGCACTCGGGACGATCATTTCGACCGATGAATACTGGCTTTACCTGAGTTTGAGCCCATCCAGCGTCGGTTGGCTCAAGATCGGTGAACCGCTCAACAAGCTCAAAGCCGAAGTCCGTTACGACATCGGCGGCCAGACGATCAAACGCGAAGCCACGGTCAAATCGATCCAACCGGCTGTCGAAAACCTGGGGCGCATGGTCCAAGTGCTTTTGGCGATCAAGGATCCGCTCGGTGAACCAGTGAATTCCCCGCTGCTGATCGGCGCGTTCGCACACGCCACGATCTACGCCGCTGAACCACTCGAAGCCATCGAGCTCTCTCGCGCCCACGTCCGTGAAGGCAATCAGGTCTACGTCTGCTCGCCCGACAACAAGCTGCAGATCAGAACCCTGACAACGCCGTACCGCAATGACAACAGCGTTTTCATCACAGGCGGTCTTGAGGACGGCGAACGCGTCGTCACGACGCTCATCAGCTCGCCCGTCGAAGGCAGAGCCCTCCGCGTTAAAGGCGAAACCAATGTCGTCGGGCAAGTCAGTGAAGATACAGGACGCGGTTTTGGCCGCCCGCCCATGTAGTTCAAGCCAGTCGCGTTTTTACTTCATTAAACACTAAATCGAGTTGATCCATATAAGCCATGGAAGATAAGCAATCTCAACAACAACCAACGCCGTCCACACCGCCAAAAGCCGATCCGTCGGTCTTTCGCGGACCGCTCGCGTGGATGGCGCAAAACCACGTGGCAGCCAACCTCCTGTTTTTGACGTTCATCGTCGCTGGTCTGGTCATGCTGCCCTACCTCCGTAAAGAATTGATGCCAAACGTCGAGACGGAGCGCATCCAGGTGAGCGCGAGCTACCCTGGTTCGTCCCCGGCCGAAGTTGAAGAAGGCATCGTCATCGCCATCGAAGAAGCCATTCGTGGCATCGACGGCATTAAACAGTTTACCAGCACCTCGAACGAAGGCCCCGGCTCCGTCATCGCAGAATTGCAGGACTCGGCCGATATCATTCGTACCAAAAACGAGATCGAACGTGCTGTCAACCAGATCTCGACCTTCCCAGACGACATGGAAAAACCCGTCGTTCGCGAAATGACGCGTAAATCCTCGGTCTTGTCGGTCATCGTCTATGGTGACACGAACAAAGCCGCGTTGCGCGAAGTCGCCGAAGAAGTACGCGACAACCTGATCACGCAAAATGGCATCAGCATCGTCGAGTTACAGAACGTCGAAGCGCCTGAGATCTCGGTCGAGATCAGTCAGGAAGCCGTCCAGGCCTACGGACTCAAACTCAGCGACGTGGCCAGTGCCATCAGCGCAAGCTCCATCGACCTTTCGGCGGGTAACCTGAAAGCCGAAAGCGGTGCCGTCATGCTCCGCACCGAGTTGCGTAAACGTTACGCGAGCGAATTCGAAAACGTCGTGCTCAAATCAAGTTCCGACGGACGTGTGGTGCATCTGAGCGACGTGGCCAAAGTCACCGACGGCTACGAAGAAAGCGACTACTACGCGAGCTACAACGGAAAACCCGCCGTACAAATGACGGTGTACAGCGTCGGTGACGAAACACCGGTCGGCGTATCTGACGCCGTTCGTGCTTACCTCTCAGCGCATGAAGGCACGTACCCGAGCGGCATCGATGTCAGCATTCGAAGCGACCGTGCCGACTCGTACCGCGTCCGAATCGACCTGTTAATGAGCAACGCATACTCAGGTCTCATTCTCGTTTTGCTGTTCATCGGCTTTTTGCTCGACCTGCGCATCGCGTTCTGGGCAGCCATGGGCATGCTCACAGCATTTGTCGGCGCCATCGCCGTCATGGTCATGTTCGATGTCTCATTCAACATGATCTCACTCTTCGGCTTCATTCTAGCCCTCGGTATCGTCGTCGATGACTCCATCGTCGTCGGCGAAGAGGTCTTTTGTAATCGCAAATTCGGTTATAAAGGCATCACGGCATCCCTTATGGCACTGCAAAACGTTTCGACCCCCGTCATCTTCTCGGTCTTGACGTCGATCATCGCCTTCATTCCGTTGCTGTTCCTGCCTGGTATGCTCGGCAAGACCTATCGCGACTTGCCCATCATCGTCATCATTATTTTGTGTATCTCGATCACCGAGTCCATGCTCATTCTGCCGTCCCACCTTGGCGGCATGAAAGCCAAGACGAAAGGCTTTTTGCAACTCTTCGAAAAATTTCAGCAAAAAATGGCTGAGGGCTTCGAGCGCTGGATCAATAAATACGTCAAACGCACGATCGTTTTCTGTATTAACAAACGCTATATCGTTGTGGCACTCATGGTCGCGCTGCTGATCGGCACCGTCGGCTACGTGGCGAGTGGTCGCCTGGGCTACACAATGATGCCGGAAGTCGAAGGCGACACCGTTACGGCCTCGATCCGTATGGCTGAAGGCTCCCCCGTCAGCCGCATTCGCGAAGTTCAGAGCTTCTTTTTGGAAAAGACCAACGAAGCCATCAAAGAAATCGGTGAAGATACGGTCGTCGGCGTCTATTCACAGATCTCGGGCGGCAGTTCGGGCCAGGTCCAGGTCTATTTGAAGCCTGCGACTGAGCGTACCTACGTGTCGAGCGATTTTGCCAAAGTTTGGCGTCAAAAAGTCGGTGAGATCGCTGGCGTCGAAGCTTTGAGTTACCGATTTAACCAGGGCCCGGGTGCGGGTGGCGCAGGTGCCATGTTCCAATTGTCGCACCGCGACAGCGAAGTGCTCGACGCTGCCGCCGCCGAGTTCGCCGAACGCCTCAAGACCTACGAAGGCGTCAAGGACGTCGATGTCAACACGTCCGCAGGCAAAGCCCAGTTGTCATACAAGCTCAAGCCCGAAGCACGCGCACTCGGCATCACCGAGTCCGACTTCGCGCGACAACTTCGTGCCGCCGTTTATGGTACCGAAGCACTGCGTCAGCAACGTGGCCGAAACGAAGTCAAAGTCTTCGTGCGTTACCCCGAAGACATGCGAAAATCCGAGGCACTCGTCGAAAACTTCCTCATCCGAACGCCGTCCGGTGGTGAGATTCCGCTCTCCGACATCGCAACCATGGAACGCGGTCATGCCTCCAAAAGCATTTCACGCACGAATGGCAAAAAAGTTTTGACCGTCAGCGCGGAACTCGATGGTGAAGTTACGACGATCGAGTCGATCACGAAAAAAATGCAGGCCAACGACATGCTCGACCTCCAGGAAAGCTTCCCGGGACTGACTTTGAGCATGGGCGGCATGCAGGCCGACTCCGGCGAAATGTGGTCAAAAATGATCATGTTCTTCGCTTTCTCGATCTTCGTCATGTATGCCATGCTCGCGATCTCGTCACGTTCATATTCGCAACCGATCATGATCCTGGTTGCCATTCCGTTCGGCTTCGTTGGCGCCATTCTTGGACACGTCGCCCTCGGTTACAGCCTGAGTTTGATCAGTATTCTCGGTATGATCGCGCTCTCTGGCGTCGTCGTTAACGCGTCCATCGTGTTGACCAGCGTCGTCCATGACTTCCAACGCGATGGCATGAGTCTCAAAGACGCCGTCATTGAAGGCTCTACGCGCCGTTTCCGACCGATCTTCCTGTCGGTCATCACGACGTTCCTCGGCGTTTTCCCGATGATTCTAGAAACGTCCAAAGAAGCGCGCTTTTTGATCCCGATGGCTATTTCGCTCGGCGTCGGCGTGCTCTTCTCGGCTGTCATTACGCTGATCATCGTGCCGTGCAACTACATCATCCTTGACGACTGCGCGCAACTCCGTCTCAAGATCATGGGGCCGCCCGATGACGACGACGATGTTCCCACGATCGACATCACACCCGATACGACCGAACAGCCAGCCCTCCCAAGTGATGGCCAAAATGCCTAGTTAAAAGCCCACCTACAAAAAAAGGGACATCCAATCGGATGTCCCTTTTTTTTATTGTCATTCAACCAGTGGATCGATCAAATATAGCTTACTTCATCGTCCAGTGAAGCGTTCTCACGAGTAGCGGCATAAACGCCACGAGCAAAAGCACGATGCCCTTAACCGTGATCGGCAGCATAAGACGTTCGTGGCGCTGCCAGAACTTCTTGGGCCGGTCAGGATCGTCTTCGTAAGCATAAGCTTTTTCGCCGCAGACCTGACGCGCAAGCAACTGGTTGAGCGCCACAGGCGGCGTCAAATACCCAAGTTCAAACGCGCAAAGCACCGTGACCCAAAAATGCACGGGCGAAATGCCGTTGGCCGTCGCGATCTGGGTCATGGTCGCACTGACGAGAATGACCGCGCCATACGGATCCATGATCATACCGATGATGACCAGCAAAATGACGAGTGTGAGCATCGCCGTCCAGTAGGACGAGAACTGAGCCGGTAAGAGCGCACTGAGGTTGGCGCGGTCGATAATGCCACCAAGACAGACGGAAAGTCCCATCAGAGCGAGCAACCCACCCGACGCGTTCGCCGTCGACTCGACGCTTTCAAGCAACGCACCGCCGATCGTCGACGGCTTAACCAAGTCAGACGATTTGTCACTCGACTCAGCACTGGACTCAGACAAGTCAGACGATTTGTCACTCGACTCAGCCACAACCTTCTCGTCAGCTTTGACCGCCAGCGCCTTCATGTAGTCACGTTTGGCCACAAGGCGATCGTAGATCAGCATGCACAACAACATGAAGGGCAGAATGTAAGGCACCGTGTATTCATTAAAGCTTGTGCCAAGGCCAAACTTAAAGAAAAGAATGACGACTGCGCCGATCGCGACGTATGGCAAAACCGGCAAACAAGCTTTCGCCATTTGCGGCAAAGCAATGATCGGGTTCTCGCAACTGAGCTTTTGGCGTGCCGTCGCAAACAACGCAATGCCGAGCACGGCGATATTGGCACCAAAAACCGAAAGGCCTGCATCATACAGCTGCGTCGTCGTGACATCCTTATTGAGTGCCGCAATGATGACGACGAGCAAACACGGACTCAAAACGATGCCCATCGAGCCGCTCATCGCAGTACCAGCCAGTGCCAGCGAATCACGCATGCCAGATTTCTTGAATTCCTGGTAGATGATCGCACCCGCCGCAATGACAAAAATGCCCGACGCACCCGAATAGGCTGTCGGAATCGCCGACGCGATGACGATGACGAAAACCAGAAGCTCCGGACTCAATTTCCACGGGCGGATCAGCGCCAAAAACTTGTCAGCGATCGTCGTGTTTTTAAGCATCATCCCGCAGAACACATAAAGCGCCACATTCGTATATAGATCGGCGTTTTCAGTCATCTTGTTGAGGTAGATCGCGACACCGGCCGGATGCTGTTCCACAAGCATGAAGTAAAAAATGCAGATCACCGCCATGTAGGCATACAGCGGAATGCCCAAAAACGTTTTGCCCCAAGAATTTTTAGGAATATTGCCGTTTTCATCAGGCGCCGGATCGGGCAGCGGATGCACCAACAGCCACGTATTGGCCAAAACCATGCTGCCAAAAGCGAACATCCACAAAATCGGGAGCTTGCTGACGACTTCAACGCCGCTCGCCACATCCTGATAATAATAAGCTATGAACGAAATCAGCACACCCACATTGCCGATCAACTGCGCGATCTGGCTAGCCCGGTCTCCGCGCTTCGTGGACGGCGCCCGCAGGCCAAGGTGTTGACGATTCAGCGTCGCCGCAAGGCAACAGAACAAAAAGACGAGAATAAGAAAATGGGCTTTGAACTGGACCGCTTCGGTCGCGATCTTGCCGACCGCCTGTTCGATGGCGATATAGATCTTAAGGCCAGGCGCATTTCTGCGTTCAACGATAGAATCATACGCCGCAAGCTTGCCATCACATTCAGCTTTGGCTGCCGCCAGCGCATCTTCCGACACAGTCTCCTCGCCAAGCAGGTCATCGAGAAAATCATCGCCCTCATCGGCTGCAGCAGCAGGCGCCACCACGGCTTCAGCGGCACACGTCGGCTTTTCCGGCTCTGCACGCAACTCAGAGTAACCGGACCAATTCGATTCGGCCACCGAAAGCAGCTTGCTGTGCACATTTCCGACGATCGAACACAGAATGATGCCGATCAGCAAGATCGTAAGCGGCACCGTCGTGATCAGAGTCGTTAATTTTTTGTGGGTCATGGACTTCATTCAGGAAAAGTTCGCCACACAAGCCTGTGGACGAACGATGTGGTATGGATCTCCCTGAAATTTTAGGAATTTTGGTGGGGGAAGTCTCCCCCTACGCGGCTATTGGCTTCGCCAATACGCCGCTACCCCCTCGCCTGGCAGGGCCAAAGACAAGGTTATTCAGAGATAAAAACGGCAAAGCCGCCACAACGTGTGCTGCAGCGGCATCATAAGGTTATTTCAGCTTTGACAGGCGTCTATTCGCGTTTCTGAGCGCACTCTGGACGCGTTGCATCCTCTTTGCAACGAAGGCGTCGCATGATCCCGAGCATATCTTTGTCGTAGATCTGTTCGTCGTCACGCAGTTTCACACGAACATCCTGGAAAAGCGCGTCGTAGCGGGCGCGAGCGTCTTTGTCGATATCGATCCAGTATTTGGCCGCAACTTCAGCATCGGCCTTGGTCGAGATCGTCAAGATCTTGGTGTAGTTCGAAGCACCGTATTCACGGGATTTCTGTGAAAACTCCGGCGTAAATTTGGAAGCGTGGACGAGCACCTGACCAGTCAACTGGGCAATGGGGTAACGAATGATACCACCTTTGGCCTTAACGCCTTTTTCGAGCTCGAGCGGTTTGAACGCGGTCGTTGGCGCATAACAAATGTCAGCAGCACCATTATTGAAGATGCCACCAAACGTGGAGATATCGGCTGCGACCATCGAAGCACCGGCGAGCGTGACCATGTGCGTCGCGGCGGCATCGAAGCCAATCGTCGAAATGCGTTTGCCCGCAATGGATTCGAGTGAATTCCAAGCGCGGTCGCGCACCATGATGTAGACCGCGCCCATCGGCATGACCATGGCGGTTTCATAATCACCGGTCTTCATTTTGGACGCGACTTTGGGCTGAGCCATCAACGTAATGGCGCTGCCGAGCAATTCGTAACTGGGCGTGGCACCAAGCGCTTCGACGGTCGCGGCAAATTTCGTAAAACCACGCGCACGAACGCCCGTCAAAAACGCGGCATCGCATTTACCGGCTTTGAAATCATCCGCAGCCGTTTTTTCATTCGTATAGGGTTTCAACGTGAAATCATAGCCCCAGGCGCTCGCGGCGACCTGGTAATCTTTCATGGTCATATAGGCATCGCCGTTGGCACCCGACGGATCGTACACACAAAGCGTGCGCGCTTCACCCGCAAACGCATTCGCACCAAACAAGCTGGCAAGCAAAACGGCGGAAAACAGCGTCCAAACTTTTTTCATCTTTATTCTCCTTATCTGTATCGCAGAACGACATGACCGAAACGAAACCGGTCGAACGAGCGCGATATTTTTCGCAAAAGCTATGCCAAATTAGTCCTCGATCACGGTCTGTGCGGCTTCGACGGAGGCTGACTCGTCTTCCGTATCGATATCGCCGAGCAGATCGTCGATGTCGCTATCGTCCATGACGGGCGCAGCCAGCTCAGTCGGGCATGCGATCGTGCCAAACGGCGCGCGATGACCTTCTTTGCGCGACCAAGCCATGTCGGCCTGATGGGTCATCATCTGGCGCGCGTAGGCATTGAGTAACGCGTAACTCTGGTTATTCATTCCCTCCGGGGTCAAAGCTTCGATCGCGCGGCACATGCGTTCTTCATCGCCGACGTTTTGAGCCATCATGGCGAGCATCGCGCGGGCGAGTGCGACGCCTTGGGCATCGCCCTTCTGAGCCGCTTCTTCCATGGCGACCAAGGGATCCACGCCTTCGGGACCGGCACCGGGAATGCTGAGCCAAATGGCGGCACGAAGCGCCGTCGGCATGCCCCACCACTCGTCATCACTAAAACACTGAGCGGCTTTTTCGATCTTCATTGGCACGTCGAGCGAGATACCAACAGCTTTTTCACTATTGAAATCGTGCAGCAGCGCCAACGCGCCGCTCGCAACGCCCAACAATGATAACAAAGACTGGGTCTTGTTCTCATACTCGACACAGCCTTCGCTCAAGTCGCCGTAAGTCTTCACAGCATTTTCATACGCAGTGATCATGCGAGACGCCGCGAGCGAGTGACCCATTTTTTCACGAATGATCGCATCCTGCGCGGCCGCCGTGCGATTTTCATACAAGTCACGCGTCTTCTCAAGCTCCGCTTCGCGCTGATCCATTTCGGCGCACATACCAGCTGCCATCATCGTACCAATGCCGACTTCTTCGGGCGACAGTTCGACGCGCGACAACGACGCGACCACAGGACCAAGCCCCTGCCCCATCGTGCAGGCACTCGTCAGGTCACTCTGCGTCATCAGGTAAGGGATCGCCTCGCTCTGGGTGTATTCCAGAACTGCGTTTCCAGCCATTTTCTGCATCGAACAACCCGTCAAAAGCGCCACCAGCGCTGACAAAATCACGACTTTTTTCATACGTCTACTCCTGAGCTGAGGCACCCTTTACAACGCCTCAACCATGTCAAGAAGGTGCCTTACGCACCACAAAATTACGCGCGCGCGTTATACGCTCCGAAATTGGCTTCTGCAACGTCAAACCCACACCAGTCAACGAAATGACGCGTTGCACCATCGCAGATTTGGCGTCAAAGTTCGGTTTTCGCACGGCATTTTTTTATGCGTCATTTTCGAGGCCCTGAAACCACGTCAAAGGCCCTGCCAGGCGAAGGGGTAGCGGCGTATTTCGTATTTCTGTAGAGACGCGTGGTCCACACGTCTCTACAGAAATACGAAATAGCCGCGCAGGGGGAGGCTTCCCCCTGCCCATGATCAGAAAGCGTTAATTGGCGCTCACGGCTTCATTTGCCCCACAAAACGCCGTGTCTCGATAATGCCGATAAACGAACAGGCAGATCACGATAGAGATCACCGAACCGATCGGCGCCACGCACCCCATTTCGTATAACGTCATTGGAAACAGCACCGAAGCGACCCACGTGCCGGGAATGCGAAAACTGACCGAGCAGAAATTATGAATAAATGACCAGATGGCCTTGTCGTACGCGCAAAAAAAGCCGCTAAAACAAAAATGGACGCCAGCGACCGCCGTATCAAAGCTATAGGTGCTCAGGTATTGCGCACCAAGTCGAATGACTTCTTTGTCGTTGGTGAAAAGCCCAACCAAAGCCGGCCCCATCGGCTGACAAAGCAAACCAATCAAGATGCCGTACCCAAGGCAGAGCCGGATCGCGTAGCGCAACACGGTTTTGGAACGCTCGTGCAAGCCCGCACCACGGTTTTGGGCACAGGCAGCCGATACGCTTGCCAGCATGGCCGACGGCACGAGAAAGAAGAAACAGATCAGCTTTTCGACGATACCGACCGCTGCGGAGACCGACAGACCACGCGTATTGGCAATGGCTGTGATGACCAAAAAGCCGATCTGAATGAACAGATCCTGCACCGCTATGGGCGCGCCAACGGCAAATATCGACGTCACGGTGCTTTTTTGAAG